>NZ_JADYVV010000109.1:0-18641 GCF_020194035.1 Bradyrhizobium sp. BRP56 | reverse complement strand
TCAGTCACCTTCGCGCCCGGCACCAACGTCTCCTCGACAATCCGCGCCTTGTCGTCCTGCGACCAGCGCCGCCGCCGCTCCAGCCCGCCCAAAACCTCGACCCGCATCGCCTGATGACCTTAAAGCTAGACTTAAGGCTACACGCTTCGCGAATTACCTCGCGTCACGCAAGACGGCGCCCGTCGGATGCG
This sequence comes from Bradyrhizobium sp. BRP56, assembly GCF_020194035.1. NCBI lineage: Bacteria > Pseudomonadati > Pseudomonadota > Alphaproteobacteria > Hyphomicrobiales > Nitrobacteraceae > Bradyrhizobium > Bradyrhizobium sp. BRP56. The sequence continues at coordinate 18,450 of NZ_JADYVV010000109.1, read as the reverse complement.
TACGGCGCAAATTCACGCCTACCTGGTCAAATAGTTCTTTACCGTCTGCGGATAGAACTTTCGCCCAGTCACGGTTGTAACTCCCTCATCATTCAAGTGCCTCGCGATCTCGCTGTAAGAACGCCGCAATACATTCCCGTCCAGTTTTTCCACGAGTTGGGATGCAAATTCGTTAGCCGCCTTGCGATTCTTCGCGGCCAAATTCCTTCCATTTAAGCCAAGAATTTTGCCTCGACGCTTCGCTTCGGCCAATGCTGCTTTTGTTCGTTCGGAGATTAGTCTACGTTCCTCCTGCGCAAGAGCAGCAAATATGTGCAGCTGGAAATCGGTGGCGTTAGGCATCTCAGCGCAGACCAAGCCAATGCCCTGTTCAAGTATGTTGGCGATGAAGCTGACACGGCGAGAGAAGCGATCGAGCCGCGCAATGACGATCTTGGCGTTCTCTCGTTTGGCAAGCTGGATAGCTTTCTGAAGTTCGTTGCGCGAGTCGTCTCGCCCTGACTGAATGTCGTAAAATTCGGCGATCAGAGTGCCGCCGCCTGCAACGAAATCAGCAATCTTGCGCTGTTGGGCCGCCAATCCGAGCCCAGATTTCCCCTGGCGCTCAGTAGAAACTCGGAAGTATGCGATGAACTTTGTCACGGTATTGCGTCCAGTAATTTCCTGGATGCGTTCTTCGACGAAACTTTCAAATTAGACAACCGCCGTGGCCGATCGCCCAAGCGAATGCGTTGGCACGAGCAACACGATCTCAGACGCCCCAGGGCGTGCATGATATCCCGCCAATCCTGGTTGAAGGCCTTCGATCTTGGCTTGCGGCTTACTACCGCGTTTGGTCGCTACTAATCCTGACGCTGTCGAGACAGTTTATTGGTTACGCTCGCATTACGCCCGCATCACCGGAAGTTTGACAATTCACTCCACTTTTGGTTGTCATTGCCAGCAATCACCAAGCGTTGCCATTTTGGGGGGAGCTTATGACGTTCATAAAAGGACATCACCCAGGCGCTGTCTGGCGCAAGGCTGACCTGCAATGCCATTCCCCCCGTGACCAAGGTTGGACGCAACCGCCATCCTTGCCGGGCGGTACCCCCGAATTCGAGAAAGCGCGGGACGATTGGGCTGCTTTGTTCATTGCGGAGTGCCGCACCCGCAACCTTGAGCTGGTTTCAATTACCGATCACCACGACATGACATTCGTCCCCTACGTCGTGAAGGCTGCGGCCGGCGATAAGTTCACGCTGGTCATGCCAGGGGTGGAGGTCACCTGTAATGACAACACGCAATGCCTTGTTCTGTTCGATCCCGCCTGTCCTCCTGAAATCTGGACGCATTTTCTCGGAAAGCTGAAGGGCGTCACCCAAAGCCCGGCCAACGAATCTAAGGCAGCAAAGGCAGTAAATGCGGGCATCTCAATCAGTGACCTCTTCGAAGATGTCACCAGCGACAAGGCGCTTCGCGACGTCTGTATCATGCTCCCGCATTTCAGCGACCCTTCAGCGCACAAGAGCCTGAATGAGCCCGGCCATCATGATCGCTTCGCAACGATCCAGTGCGACGGCGTTTACATCGAAAAGCCATTCTCAGACCTCGAACGAGGAACTCAGGATAAAGCATATGGAAAGGTATCTGATTGGGGCACCCGCCGACGAGCAATCATTGCTACCGGCGATAACAAGATGCCCACCTGGGACCGGCTCGGCACCCACGAATGCTGGATAAAGCTCGGCGACGAGACCATCGAGGCGCTGCGACAAGCCTTGTTGGCCGACGAGGCCCGAATATCTCACGCCACACCCGTCATTCCCTCCGAGCGCATCGTTGAGTTGAGGGTTCTGTCGACCTTGACAGGCGAAGAGCTTTTCACCATGTCGTTCAACGATGGGTTCAACGTCATCATCGGCGGACGTGGCTCCGGCAAGAGCGCGCTTCTCGAATACCTGCGCTTCGGATTAGGCCGAACGCTGAAAGACCTTCCGCGGCGTGAGATAGACGTTTTCGACACCAGTTTCGATCGCGAGGCTCAACTCATCGACGATACCCTCGGCGATGATGGATACGTCGAGGTTATCATCGAGCGCGAGGGCGTTCGCGAGACTTGGCTCCGTACGTCCAAGGATCGCGACGTCATCACGGTCACAAACGAGGACGATAGCGAGACCGAATTCTCGATCGAGGACGCCCAGCAGCGCTTTCCTGCCCGCGCTTTCTCGCAGAAGGGCTTGTCGACCACCATGAACGACAGCGCCAACGCAGCCGAGCAGGTCACGGGCATTGCGGCAGCGGAGCAATTGGACAAGCGCCGCGATATCGACACTTCAATCGAGAGGGTCAAACGGCAGATCGGTACCACTCTTCGCAAACAGACCGCCTACTGGGAAATCCAGCTTGAGCGACGGCGAGCCCAGACGCGCATAGCCGACCTTAAACGACGAATTGCAGCCATCGCCGCTCGGTTGGAAAAGGAGGGCGTCAGCAGGGAGACCCTTGACGTTATCGCCAAGAAGGCGGTGTATGACCGGACTAAAAATTACCAAGGCCAGGTTAACCGAGCGCGGAACACCGACCGAGACCGCTTAACCGCTCTTCGGGAGAATTTCCTCAATATCAAAATCGCGTCGTTTCAGGGCGCGGAGGACTTTCCCGAAATTGCTGCCCTTGACGCCGCCGTTGCCGCAGCGCGCGACAACGTCCTCAGACATGTCCAAGCCGCGTTGGACGACATGCGTGTACTGGGGCAAGCGTACGTCGATTCACTTGCTGCTTTCACCAGCCGCGAGGACCAGTTCAGAATTCAACTAGACGCTGCAGTTCAAGCCCAGTCGGCGCACAAGCAATTGCTGGAGGACAGCGCCAAGCTATCCGCGGAGCTGAAAGAGGCTGAAGCCGAAGAACTTGAAATCGGGGAGCAGGAGGAAGCTACTAAAGACGCTCCTAAAAACTTTGCGGACTCTTGCGCTGAGCTAGATAAACTGTTGACCGAGCGGACCCGGGTTCTGACCGAAGCGGCGATGAAGGTCGAGGGCCAATCAGGAAAAATGCTCAAGGCGAGTCATCGCCGTGATCCGCGGCCTCGAGAGTATGTTGATGCCTTGATGAAGGTCATGGCGAGTGCCCGAGTCCACGACGTCGAGTCGAAGTGCGAGGATTGGATCAGAGAGTTGGCCAAACACGACGCGAACCCGACTTGGGCTGTTGTGCGCGCCTCCCTGTTGGTGCTCTTTAAGGCGAAGGTAATGGCCGGCTCTCCCACCGAGCCTAGCGACGACCATGCCAAGAAGCTAAAAGATCTAATTTTTTCACAGAGCAACCTAACGGACCAGCAGACCCATCGGGTTTACCAGAACCTAGACGACGATCGCTTGTCGGACATTTTTGCGGCCGTTCCGCGCGATTTCATTGTCATGAACTACGTTGACCAAGGCCGAGCGGTCGAGTTCGAAAAGGCCTCACCTGGACAACAGGCCTCTGCACTTCTTGAGCTTCTGCTGAACCAGTCAGCCGGCACCCTCATTATCGACCAGCCTGAGGACGACTTGGACAATCGGGTTATCATGCAAATCGTCAACCTCATCAGGAAGTCGAAAGACCGCCGCCAGTTACTCTTTACGACCCACAACCCGAACATTGTGGTCAACGGAGATGCCGATAAAGTCGTCGCCCTTAAATCTGGCGATACCGCGCAGACCGACGGGCGAATTCAGATCGATGTTGATGGCGCGATCGAGACGCCCGAAATTCGCAAAGTCATCACTCACATCATGGAGGGCGGCAAAGCGGCCTTCGACCTCCGGAACCGAAAATACAACTTCGAAACGATTGCAGACTGATGAAAGTCAAACTCATCGGCCCGAACGATAAGTCAAGAAGGAGGAAGCCGACCTTTGAACAATCGGCCTCGAGCACTAAATCGGCCAGTTCTACTCCCGTCACAAAGGGAGAGACTTGGTCAGTTGATTGGTAGGTAGTCGGAGAAAGTCACCCAGCTTAAAACATAAGCCAGCGTTTATGTTTGACGGCCCCTCAAAGGGAGCACAATTCGGTAGCGTCCGCTCAGCTCGTCGTGCCGAACGACAGAGGTCTCCAGACCAGACGGACGGCGAGGATGAAAACGACGTTTGGCCTTTGCGGCTGCATGCGGCTAACGGCGTATTCCCGCAGTCATGGCAAGACGCGATGCAAATAGAAGACCGGATAAATTCCTGCGCACTGCCATCGTACACCTCGGTTGTGCAATGGAACGGTAGAGCACCCGCCGTCAGAGTACTCTATGCACCAGTGAAGGTTTGATCTGGCATTGCCGGGTGGGGTCATAAGCAATCATCAGCCTCGCCACGCCGAAGAGACAGTTTCCCCGTGCTGCGCGGGGCGGCCTCTTAGGCCGCCCGCCATGCTGGATCATGAATACAGGTTATTTTGCCATTGCGGTCCTGGCGGCCTCGATTTTCGCCTTCACGGAATCGAGGTTGAAGCTCGCGCCCTTCTGCATCGGCGGAAACTCGACCGCCGTCATGGCCAGCTTCTCGACCTCCTGTTGAACGAACACGAAGCGCCAGAACTCATATTTGAACCAGTCGAAGTACTGTTGCGCGCCATGTTTGGTCCCGCTATCAGGCCAGCCCGTTCGCTCGAACGGATCCAGGCGAAGGTTGGTCAGGTAGGGCACGTCAACCTTGCTTTTTTCGCCCAGCCAGCCCCCCGGTTGGTCGATGAAACGATACTTGTAGTCGTCGATGCGCACAGCCCCGAGTTCGCTCTCGCCGAAGTACCAGATTTCGTGCCGGTTCGACGGCCCCTTGCCGGTAATCATGTCGATCTGATTATAGCCGTCCAGATGGCACTTGTAGGTACGGTCCCCGATCTGCTTGCCCTTCTTCAGTTCCTCGACAATGTTCGGGTTGCCGGCAGCCGCCAGCAAGGTCGGGAACCAGTCCAGCCCGGAGATGATGCCGTTCTCGACCTTGCCGGCCGGCACCTTGCCCGGCCAGCGGATCATCGCGGGCGCGCGAAAGCCGCCTTCCATGACCGTACCTTTGCTTTGAGCGAACGGTGTCTGTCCGCCATCCGGCCAAGTGAAGACCTCGGTGCCGTTATCGGTGGTGAAGATGACAATGGTGTTGTCATCCACGCCCATGTCCTTGAGCTTTTGCATGACCAAGCCGACATCGTCGTCAAGCTGTGCCATGCCGGCTTCATGAATCGACCAGCCGTTCTTGGAGTTGCGCATTGCCTGATACTTTGGCGACAAGTGCGTGACGATGTGCATGCGAGTCGGATTGAGCCACAAGAAGAACGGCTTGTTGTCGGCCTTGGCCTTTTCAATGAAACTCAACGCAAAGTCTCGAATTTCATCGTCCACGGTTTCCATCCGCTTGGGATAGAGCGTTCCGGCGTCCTCAATTCTTTGCTTGCCGACCTTGCCCCAGCGCGGATCCACGGTGGCATCGTCCACATTGGTCGCCCACGAATGGATCATGTTGCGCGGGCCGACCTGGTTCAACAGCTCCTGCGGATAGGCAGGGTGAGCCGGATCTTCCATCGCGTCGAGATGATACAAATAGCCGAAGAACTCGTCGAAGCCGTGCACCGTCGGCAGAAACTCGTTCTTGTCGCCAAGGTGGTTCTTGCCGAATTGGCCGGTGGCATAGCCCATGCCTTTGAGCGCGGTGGCAATGGTCACCGCCTCCGCCGGCAAGCCTGTGGGGGCGCCGGCCTGGCCGACCGTTGTCATGCCGGTGCGGATCGGTAGCTCGCCGGTGATGAAGTTGGCGCGGCCTGCGGTGCAACTCGCCTCGGCGTAGTAATCGGTAAATAGCATGCCTTCTGCGGCGATCTTGTCCAGGTTCGGCGTCCGGCCGGCCATCATGCCGCGATGGTAAGCACCGATATTCCAAATGCCGATATCGTCCCCCATGATGACGACGATGTTGGGCCGCTGGCCACTCGGTGCCTGCTGCGCCTGAGCCAGTGCCTTTTCGACCGATGCGGCGGCGCCCAATGCGGACGCGGCAGCCAGGCTTGTCGTCGCGAGCAATACGTTGCGACGGCTCATGTCGCGCGCAGTGTTATCCTTCTCATCGCTCATCATTTATTCCCTTTCTTATGACGCATCGAAAACCAACGTGGCTCGTGGACGTATCCACCGCTTCCGCATGGCGCGCAGCCGGACGATAGCGACGGCAGTAGTTCGGCGCGCAGAGATGCGAGCCGCCTTTGAGAACCTTGCGGGGAATTTTGATCCTGGGCAGAGACGGGTCGTGGCTGTCTTGCTCACGCCCGCCGCGTGGATTGTCCGGAATGCAACACGCCTTGGCCGCATCGGGCTCATGTCTGGTGGACCACCAATCTGCGGTCCACTCCCAGACGTTACCGATCATGTCATGGAGACCGTAGCCATTTACCGGGAACGCCATCACCGGCGAGGTGCGCGCGTGACCATCGCTGCTGAGATTTTCGTACGGAAAAGCGCCTTGCCAGGTATTCGCCATTGGCCTGCCGCCGGGCATGAGCTCGTCGCCCCAGGCGAACTCGGCGTCGTCGAAGCCGCCCCGCGCGGCAAACTCCCATTCAGCTTCGGTCGGCAAGTCCTTGCCAGCCCATGTCGCATAGGCCTCAGCATCGCGATAGGCGACGTGGACCACGGGATGATCGTCGAGGCCACTGATCGAACTGCGGGGGCCATATGGCCGGCGCCAGTTGGCGCCAAATTTGAAATTCCACCATTGCGACCAGTCGCGCAAATCGACCGGACGCTTCGGCGGCGTGAAAACCAGTGAGCCCGCCTTGAGCATACGTGGCAGCGCACCCGGATAATCCCTGGGGTCAGGCCGCGTCTCCGCTGACGTCACGTAGCCTGTTGCATTGACGAACTTGCGAAATTCGCGATTGGTGACCGGCGTCCGGTCCATCCAGAAGCCGCTCACCGAGACGCGATGGACCGGCGCCTCTTCGGCATAGTGCCTGTCGGAGCCCATGCGGAACGTGCCGCCCGGAATCCAGACCATACCCCTCGCACTGGGCCCGTCCGACAAAGGTACGCCTGCCGCAACGCCAACGTCGTGCATGGGCCACTCGCAGAACAAAGTTTCAAAGTTACGAGCGCCGCCCCAAGAATCTCTCGGCAGTTTTCTAGCTGCCGGAGAGGAGCGCGGCTAAACATCTTAGTCAGTCAACATGACAACCGAACATCTGAAGCGATGGCACGTTTGCAGCGGCGCAACCTTCTCTTATTGATCTAGAGCAATCGAGCCAGCGGCCGTTGCTTGTCGAGAGTTTCCCGACACTTATGAAAAACCGCGGAGTCTGGCAGCTTAGACACAACCTTTACAATATAACGTCGGTCGGGCGCAAGTACGACGATTTCGCATGGACGCACGGCGGCGTCAGCTTATCTTTCCGAATTTCTACCTCGCCGGAGCAATGGCGGGATCGCGAGAGTCGGGGATCGGCGATGCGGTACCTTAAACCGAGTTTGGGACGCAGATTTTCTTCGCAGTGGCCTTTGAGTATTGGGGCGCTTGCCGCTCTGCTGGCGCTTTCCAGCCAAGCGGCTCGCGCCGATGAAAATGGCATCAGCTTTTGGCACAAGCCCCAGATTCACGAAATAGCCGCACAGTGCACGGCACCGGTGCCGTGCTGAAGGTTCAATCCGGCGCGGGGGGTAGCACCGCAAGCAGGCGATGGACGCTCCGCGAGCGTGCGGATATGTCTGAGGTAGGTTACGAGCTGCCGAGACTAACCGAACCGGGCATTCCGGTGTACTTCGAAGAGCCGACGTTTCTGGGTCAGGCCGTCATTCCAGGCACATCGGTCTGGCCTTCTGTTGGGCTCGCCCGAACAGACCGATTAGCTGAAGCCATGCTCGTTGCGAATTGCATCATACGCGGCGTTAACGCGTTGAGCCTCGGCTTCGGCAACTTCGCGGATCGACTTGCTGCGGTCGGCCACTGTGTCGGGATGGCACTTGACTATTGCAAGCCTGTAGGCCGCTTTAATCTCGCTTATCGTCGCTTGCCGCGAGACGTTTAGAATAGCGTAGGGATCGTCGACCTCTTGGTTTTGATTCTCGATTCTATTCTGATCCCCTGCTTCTGATCCGAAAGAATCGTCAGGGTCGTCTACATCGAGATCTGCAACGTCGCTCTCGCGCTCATCAATGATTCGATGCCGACGTTTAGCGACCGCGAGGGTCGTTAAGCCGAGTACCCATCCAAAGATAGAGCCCAACTCAACGTGACGCCCTATGAGCTGCGGAAACGGATTCCAGACAAGCAAGTCGGAGCCAGCGCCGTAGTAGACATAAGTGACGAGAACAGTGGAGGAGGCGACGAAACCAACGAATGCAGCGATGAACGCAAGGCGGTAGGCCCGACCTCGTCTCCAAGATCGCATGGCCAAACGGCGTGCATGGTCGCCGCGATGTTCGGGATGCTGCGTCATTTCGACTTGAGCAACCACAGCAGCAAGCGACGACCTGGCATTAGTGAGAGCTTGGTTCAACTCCTGACCTCGGCGGGATCTCATCTCGAAGCGATCTTCTGCTTTAAGGTAGCGTACGCCCTCCCTGGCGCCGGCATTCTTGAGCCCGGCAATCTCATCGAGGAGTGATCTCTTCGCATTTTCGAGATCGCGCATCGCCGCGGCAATTTGAGCCTCGTCTATAAGCTCGGAAGCGGGCGGGCCTCGCCAGCCCGAAAGCATCAGGAGAAATCCGAGGAAGATCGGAAAGGCGTAGAAACTGAAGGAGAAGATATACGGCAGCGAATATGCGAGCCCTAATATGACGATAGTGGCAATCGTACAGCCCAGCGGCTCTCGGGGTGGTTTCTTCGCCATGATTCACCGAGTGAAGACCATAGCGAGGAGAAGTAGAGCGATTACAGGCAATGCAAGAACGTAGAAGACGGCGCTGATGACATAAGTCATCAAGGGACTTCGGGCGACCCGCGTGTCCGTCACAACCTTGGCAAAGCCGCCAGTCGGAAATGTGTAAAGAAACCACTGAACGACCACTCCGGGAAGCAACAGCCATTTACAGGCACGATCGAACTCCAACCGCGGCTTGTTCTCTCGCGTCCAAATTCCCTGTGGCATAAGGCAATTCCCTAATTAAAGCTTCCATTTTGTCGATTTAAAGCGGTGGGTCAATAAGCAGCAGCCTGATCATTTTGGCCCATGGATTGGCGCCAGGTGGTTGCGGCTAACTTGCGGAGGATCAGGCGAGAACGAGGATTCTCGCAGGAATCGCTGGCTTTTGAGGCCGACATCAATCGCACCTACATCAGTAAACTGGAGAAAGGAGCGACTTGGGCCGGTCTGGAGATTCTGGTGAAGCTGTCGACCGTGCTTCAGGTTGAGCCGGCCGACTTCCTTCAACGGCCTGCCAAGAAGTCGGGCCGAAAGAGCTAGCCGAACCACCGCCGAAACGGCGCCGCTGCCTCGTGTAAACGAGACAGAGCACCTGTCGTTAGACAGTGTCGGGCTGAATTAGCCTCGGCCCGCTTTCTTATCCTTCGCCGTCTTAAAGTTCGAGCGCACTGCGTTGGCGCAGGCCGAGAGTGCCTCGTCCAGGCCGCCGGCGACCGTGATCGTCTTGATGTGATCAAGCTGCTCGACGAGATCGTCAAACGTCGACGCCTTCAGAGTGCTCTTGCCCTTCTCCAGCTCCAACGGCTGCTTTCCATATCGGAGCTGGAAGAAGATTGCGCCCGCACCATCGACCCAGAACTGTTCGCGGGAGATGCGCTTTCCTTCCCTGAACAGTCCGATCTTGGTGATCTGTTGCTCGATGCTGGCGGTGAACTTGTTGCGGCGCTGAAGAACCGGCGTGTTCGCGGTCGGCTTCTGAACGGAAACCAGAGAGATCGTAGCTCGTGCCATGATGGGCTCCTTCGTTGTTGATGGAGCCGCCGTCTTCTAAATTCGGTACCTGGGCAACAGACGATGTGGTTCGAATATCTCACTCGGACTATCAGCTTGTATTGTGCGAACTTTCTTCCATCGGCAGGCAGTCTCCGCAATTGAAGCACTCGAAGAGGAACCGTTCGCGGCACTCTTCGTCGGTGTCATGCTTCACGGTCGCCATTCCTCTTCCGCAGGCCGGTGGCCATTTAGGGGCTCCTCTGATCTTGAAAGCTCCTCCGAAGAGCAAGGGCGGTTTTGCCGATGGAGGAACGCTGACTGGCTTCGATTGTTAGGAGGCATTATGACGCCTCCCGTCACCGTTCATTTCACCTGCATCGGCTGCGGCATCGTCTACTCAGCGAGCCAGGAACGCAGCGCAACCCATACCAATGCATCCGGCACCTTCAATTGCTGGCAGTGCGGAAAGCTTGTTCATCACTGGGTTGGGATTTACGACTATAATGGATGGAGAATCACCCACGTGCTGCCCAAGCAACCCAAGGTGAGAATTGAAAGACGTGGGTGATCGCCCCTACTCCGACGCCGAGAAAGCCGCACGCCGGATCATGGAGCACGCCCGCGCCTTCGAGCCGATTCAGGATGGCCGGATCTACATCGAGAAGATCAACTATCCGATGCTCTACCAGGACAAGGCGACGCCGGCTGAGTATTGGGCTGGGCTACAGCACGCGATCGGCAAAGGCTGGCTCGAGTACCACGAGAGCGGGACGTTCGTGAGGATGCTTCAGCCAGGCAAAGACCTGTTCGCCTGACCAAGAGCTACTGGGCCTATCGCCTCTGCCGTTCTGACATGACATACCAATATGCGGTCCCAACCGCGGCCGCCGCGCTGAGCACCCCCACGATCGCGACGACTCCTTCCACCAGCTCCATGCGGGTCTCGCTATCCCAAAGAAACGGCCTCAGCGACGGGCCAGCTAAATTGACGATGAGCGCGATCTTGCAGCCAAGAGCAGCATCCGGCCTTCGTCCGTCAGCACCATAGGGATACTGGCTTTCCCTCTAGCGCGGCGCGGCCCATCGGCAATTAATCCTTCCCTGAACATGCGCCAGATCGCCTTGCTACCGGCAGGACCGGTGACGGTATAGGCCGGGAACATTCCTCATGACCTCGCCCTGTTCGGCTGCTTCTAGCGCCCTCAGTTGCGCAGCGTTAAGTTTTCTAAAACTTCCCAATGTCGCAGTCCCCCTGCAATGGGAAACTCTACCAAACCGGATTTGGCGATTTCAGGGAGAATGTCTTCATTCCGGCTGCGGCCTTTTGGCTAAGGCGCTGTACTGTCCCCGCCATGTTCACAAGTGAACAAACCCGCCCGCTATGCGTTATGAAGCATCACCGGCCAAGGCTCTGCCCTAGGCGTCGGTGGCTGAGAGACCGAGCGCGCTCCCGCCTGCATCAAGCGAGGGGAGCAACCATGGCTGATGATCGCGCCGTCTATAATGCCGATACTACGTTGCATGCAAAGCTCGCCGCCCGATCGCGGGAGACCGTGAGGCAGTCGGAAAAAATCCTCAAGGACAGCCCGCCGCCGGATAGTTCATCGGCCGCAAGACGCACGAGCCTTTCCCGCAAGAGGAAAGCAGCTACGGCAAGGCAATTCTGCGTGACGGAACCGGGTTAACCTAAGACAGGGCGAAGCGGCTTAACTATGCCATAGTGCATTATGGTCGACCCGCTATTTGCCCGCGCTCAGCTTGCTATCGAAGAAGGCGCGCGCCTACGCGCTCAGCGTCGCGGTCTAGCCGACGCACTTGATGAACGAAACATCGAGCTGCGCCGCGCGATTTACGACAGTGCGAGCGCACGGATGGAACGGAAGGCACATCGAGACAACAAAGAGCAAGGCCGGCAACTGAGCCCTGCTCTAGGAGCGACGAAATGAAAGTCAGCGATCTGGTGCGCAGGCTCCACGCTCTCGCCGATCAGAACGCGACTGTGGTTATCGGCGAAGGCACCAAGCCGGATACTTGGCTCATTGTGTCGGGTGTGGTGCCTCGCCAAATCTCCCGTGTCAGCCGCGACCATGCTGAGCCGGGAATTGAGGCGGCCGTCGAGATAGTTTGAAGCCGCTTGGTCTGGCTCACGATCTCAAAGAAATGGCCCCCGCGAGGGGGAATCTCGCTGGCCGACCGAATACTGGGCCGGCGTGCATTACGCCAAAGATCAGGGCTGGCTCGAGTATCAGGAGAGCGGGACGTTCGTTATGGGCTCCAGCGAGGGGTCAAAATGAAAAGGGGCCGTGTCGCGAAACGGCCCCTCTGCCGGAATTTGAAAATTGCTTCGGAATGAAATCTAGCCCCGGCAAGAGCAAAATTAGCGCCCAATGCCGTAGAGGTGGATTCCGTAGAATTCCGGTGACGACATGTCGCTCAAGGAAACGGCCCCAGCGTCAAACTGGGGCCGAGCAGCAGTACCTCAAAACCACCAGACCAAAGGTCCAGCCAATCACGTCCGAGAAACTCAGACTGTCCTAATTTGTTCCTGAGGGCGTCGTAGCTGGGACAGCCGGAGCCAAGCAGATGTTCTGGCTTATTTTCCATTGGACGCGAATGCGCCATCACGCGCGACCGTGCCCGCTATGGCTTGGACCAGGCGCGAGCGAACAGTTTTCCAAAGCCGTCAGCATCGGCCATGCCCCCTCAACTGACTAAGTCAAAACCGGTTCCCTGGCCACCATGAAGAGCCGCCCGCTTAGCCTGGTAAAAAAGGCCCCAGCGAGGGGGTACACGCTGAGGCCAAGGCGGTTGGATCAATCCATGAGATGACAGGCTCAGCTAAACAGAGCGCCGACGCTTACGATGAGCACTACGCCATCAAGCTGTACTCGACGCCGTCGTGGTGGCTGAGCCTGAACATACAGGGAGCTTGCGTCACGACCTTAATGTCCGCATTAAAGTAGGCATGTCAGTGATAGCGCCCTAATTTGCGGTTCCAGGCTTAACTTAAGCGAGGATTGTTGAAACGATTGAGGCTCGCAGAAGTCCGCCGCCACCGCCTGTCCTGAAAGAAACGGCCCCAGCATCCTTGGAGGTGATGCTGAGGCCATTGCTCATTTCCAGCCTTGCCGAGCCGCCGATGCAATAACTAGGCGCCCCTCTGGGCTCTAAGTAAATTGTCCTTAATGGAAACCGACATGCCCAGTAGGGAATGATCGAATCAAAGCGTGAGTCAGTCAATTAACTTGGGTGAATCAAAGGTAGTCCCACTAGAACCGCGCCGGTCGCCCCCTGTTCCAAAAAGGCCCCAGCGAGGGGACTGGCTGGGCCTAGGCTGATTGCCGAACCGCTGGTTACAGCGAGATATCCTACCTTTCTCGCAGTGCGAACGCGCAACTAGATGGTTCATCAGAGCGGGGAACTTAGTTCCCTTTCCCGCGTTGCTTGTGCATCATCGGCCAAGGCCTTTTCTGTGGGCGCTGGTGACTGAGAGACACTCTCGTGCTCCCGCCTGCAAAGGGAGGGAGTGTCCGATGCCGCACCGCAAGCTGATCGCGCGTTTGCTGTCCGTCGTTGAGTTGTCCGAGCAGGATAAGGTCCGGCTCGAACAGCTGCCTCATATCATCAAAACGTTTGGAGACGGCGACCGCATCGCACGGCAAGGCGACGTGCCCGTGCATTGTGCCGTCGTGATGACTGGATTGCTGTCGCGTCGAAGGGTTGTTTCCGAACGCAATCAAATATCGTCCATCTACGTACCAGGGGACATACCTGACCTCCACACGCTGCATCTGCCCGTTTTGGATCACGATCTGCGCAGCGAGGGGACGTCGACTGTGGCCTTCATATCCCATTCGCACCTCCGGCGGATGTTGAGGGAATCTCCGGGGCTTACAAACGCATTTTGGCGAGAGACCCTTATCCATGCAGCGATCTACCGAGAATGGGTCGAAAACCTGGGTTCAAGGGCGGCGCTGCCAAGAATCGCGCATCTGTTCTGCGAGCTTGCCACCCGTTTTGAGATGGTGGGCTTGCTCGACAACGACACCTTCCGTCTTCCTTTAACGCAGCAAGACCTTGCGGATGCCTGTGGCCTCTCAACCGTCCATGTCAATCGCACAGTTCAGGAACTGAGAAAGATGGGATTGCTCGATTGGCGCGGACAAATCGCCTACGTGCTTCGGCGCGAGGAGCTTGAGACAGTGGCCGAGTTCAGCGCCGATTATCTCCATGCGCTAAAAGTCCCAAGTCCGCACGGGATCATAACGGCAGCCGAGTGAAGTTGAACGCCTGCATTTCGCCGAGACCGGCGAAGCAAATCACCCGAGGGACGAACCGAAAGGACCGGAGTTCGGTTTGCTACCTTCTCGCGTCTCTGCCCGAGCCCCGTGAGTAGCGTTCCCGGCGCTTGTGAAAACGTCCAGTGCCGGCATCGCTGGTTCGATCCCAGACAGCGTATGATCTGGGCCCGCTCGTCATCGGTGCTGTTGAGCCGAAATGACCAGGCGGAAAAGCGGCTGCGAAACCTAGTCGGAGGGCGGGCCCATCGTGCTTTCTGACGGATTTGACTCATCGTTCTCTTTTCGTTCAGGTGCTGGCCTGTTTCCTTCCCTAGGGGCCTACTTTGGAATTTCGAGTGGCCTAGTTTGGGTTTAACCCTATCGCAACCAAGGGTTAGACGGTATTCTCGGTAGGACTACTGAGACGCCCATTGGATGTTCTGGCCCCATCATTTTTCCATGGTGCGTCATTCGTTCTTGACCCAAGTCAACGAGCGGAACAGCGCAAAGGCCAGCCTTCGGGGATGACACGGGATAGGCTCATTACCGTCGCTGCGTGCGTCTCAGCTGCGCTTGCCGTGCTGGCCTTGGTTGCCCTGCTGGTGGCATAGCTGACGCCCCGTGGTTTTCTGGGGGGAGCGGAGTTTCGCATAGCAACCTTTTGTTCTGCTAGCGCATAGTATGCCATCACCGGCCGAGGCTCTGTCCATTAGGCGTCGGTGGCTGAGAGACCGAGCGCTCCCGCCTATTGCAAGAGCGGAGCGCCAGATGTGCAAGCAGTGTGACGACCTTCAGGTAGAGATCGACATGTTCCGTCGCGCCCTAGGGCAGCGCTTCGATCCACTGACGACGGATCGCCTAAAGGCCGGGCTGGCTGAAATAGAAGAGAGGAAGGCCGTGCTACACCCCGAGACGAAGTAAGGCCGCCTCAGTTGGCGGCCTCTCCGTTTATGATCTCAATCCAGCGGCGCAAGCTCGTTTCAAATCCCTCACGCACTTCTGCTTCCGAATTAGCCGTCACGCCAAACGAGAGCGCCGCGCCCCTCGCGGTGGTTGCGATCCATCCTCCGCAGGCTCGCGGTTGAATCTCAGGCACAATCCCCAGGAAGTTTCAGAGCGAACCAATGCCCACCCTCGAATTCCTCCGTTCGGCGATCGAGCGCATGCGCGTGCAGGTCAGCCGCCAGCGCAAGGAAATTCTCCAGCTCCAGAGAGCCGGCATCCCGACCAGCTCAGCCGAAGCGCTGCTCCAGCGGAAAGAGTTCTGACACTTGGCCGAGCAAGAGTTGATCAACGAGGATAAAGGCTCTCCACTTCGTACCCCCGACCGAAGCCAAGTAGGCCTGGATAGCGATCTCTTTCTACTATTCAAGTCATCCACCAAACCAGTCGTGAGCTGGCAGCCCCACTTACTGATTCCAATCGGCATTCGCTCTCCGAAGTGTACGAATGTTGGGCTCATGCGCGGCATGCCGGCCCGTGGCATGATGCGGCATCTCAACCCTCAACCGTTTGGCCGCACCGCGCGACGAAACGCGGTTGTCTCGATCCAGAGCCTTCAGGCCCGAAGATCCACGCGATGGGCGAAAGGTTGACGCAAATCCGTCCTGCCATTTTCTTCAATACCGACTCGGCGAGTACCGCGAGGAGTTGTACCGAAGCGGAAGTTATTCATTAGGTTTTGGAATGGAAACGGCGTAGTGTGTTGGCTTGGTCGAGCGGATTGCTTGTCCGAGAGCTGCCCCCAAAACGGCGATGCACCGAAGTCTCCGCTTCCAATAAATGGCAGCCCAGTGCCGTCGGTGAGCACACATCATCCTGAAAATTGATATTCGATTGCATCACGATGCGCTCAGGCAGTTCCTGCGTGCGTTCGAAAGCAGGAAAAGAATACCATGAAAATGAGCATTGCAGTTGTTCTTAGCGCTTTGTCGCTTGGAGAGAAAAAGTTGGCGAGGTACGGTCACGTCGCCACTACCACGTGGCTCGGCCGTTCCGCTCTCATCAAAGTAGCGCACATCCTTGAAAGGATCGGACTTGCCATGGTTGGGGGCGCTGGCGGCCTATACGTGGCCGTAGGACTGATGCGCATGGAAAGCGAGTTGTTTCGAACTGAATGGATGGTCTTGTCGATGATGCTTTACGGAGCCCTTGGCTTCTATTTGGGCATCGATCTGCCTAGCCGTCTTGCGCAGACAGTAAAATTCACACGACCGGGAGAATGGAGCTTCGACGCCGATGCGGCGGCGATGGCCAGCGCGACCGGAACTTTCTTTGCCTCGATCGCAGTGTTTCTGTTCGTTGGCATCATTGTCCTTGACCACACCGTGCGGGATGGATTCAGCGTTCTGGTGGGATGCTGTTGGGCGATTGGTACTATGCTTCAAATTGCCGCCGGCGCCATCGGCCGCAGCAACGTCATTGTCGAGGATGGTAGCGAGTAAAGTGCGATATTGCGCTTCTCAGTTGGTCGCCGCGTTCATCTAGAGAGAACCGACAGTCTAGGGTTAAGTCTCCTAACTTGAATTGCTAGGCGCGAAGTTAGCCTTGGATGAGATATCAACTTGGGGGACCAAGATGTGGGTAAAGATAAATCAATGTCCCTTTGGACGCCCGAGAAGCTGGGCGAAAAAGCCAAGGCAGACGCTGAGAACGACAACTACAGTCCACCACATTCCTGGTGGCCCGGCCGATACAGCGTTGGTACCGAAGCCCGCGACAGGTACGATAGAGCTTTTAATCTTCATCACAGCGACAAGGACGAGTATTAGGCCGTGGATCAGACGGCGCGTGGTGATCCGATCCAGACATCCGGACCCGACCGGACCGGACCGGCTCTAACGATAGGTCTGGAAAGGTTCGTCTTTCGTGATCCGGTCCTGTGGCGTTGGGGTGCTGGCCTGTTTATCCCCCTAATGGCCTAATCTGAGCTCGGGAGTGGCCTGTTGGGACATTGCGCAATAATACCGAGCCATTCGTTCCGCGAGCTGCGACAAAAGGCCTGAAATAAACAGCTCGCTATTCCCTTCAGACAGGCACACAGTGAGCCCATCACCGCCCGAACCGTGGCTTATATCGGTGATGAGAACGCCCGATCGCGCTCCCGCCTTCCTCTAACGGAACGGAGTGCGCCATGTCCATGAAGCGACATCTCATACCCACTCAATCACTTGAACAGCGTCTTGGTATCCAGGCAGAGCGGCTCCGTAAGCAGGCCCGGGGAACTCCCCCCGGCGTCGAGCGTCAGCGCCTAATCCGCAGGGCTAGGCTGGCCGAAACCGGCTCACAATTGAGCGACTGGCTGCGGTCGCCGGGTTTGCGAGCGCCGACATGAGGGGCCGCTACCGTTTCCATGCGGAAAGCGGCGCAAGCAGAATAGTCAATTTTCGTAGGCGATGGGCAAACAAGACCGATACGGCAATCAAGGCGGTCCTGAATTACTTCTGGCGTAGACAGACCGACAGAGGTTCCGCTGCCATACAGAAGGACAGGCTCCGCAAGTAAAGAGGTCATCGAACCCGAAAAGTGCAATATCCGAGATTTTGTTCGTACCCTCTCGGGGCTAGAGGAAACGCCGTCCGTATTTATTTCAAACGGGCGGCGTAACTTTGTCTGGGCTGCCCAGTGTTGTCCCGGAATCGCGTCGGGTCGTCGTCTTCCGCTGTGCCCAGTTGGCGGCCTCTTTCATTCATTGACGCGATGCCACGTCGCGTATTGGGCCCTTAACCGACCCTCCCCAATTCCACCAGCGAGTCCGCTTTGGAGGACAGACCGGACCACGCTTCAAAGACCAACCTGCTCGCGGATAGACCCAAGACACTATCAGCGCTCGACCGCAGCATTAATTTTGCTCCCACTTTAGCCGACCCACCACACCAGAATTCTAAATACCTCCGTTGGGGCTGATCTGACATCAGCCGACCACCCAATTCGCAACGAAACGGAGATATGATGGCTAGTAAGCCGCCTCGCTGGCATGATCCAGCATCAACAAATCCAGAATCCCTAAACACCGAAGATCGCCGCATCTGCAATTACCCGTCACACCTTCGTGGGATGGCGACGAACCGGTATGGCGGCAATAACCTCCAACGCGAACTCGGACTGCGAGGTGGGAAGTATGGAGCCGCAGGACCAGCTCGCGTCTATACCGAAGAGCAACGTAGGCAATATGAGGCTGACCGTACGCACACGACGAGGGCCGCCCGATCGAAGCATGCGCGCGGGTCTCGAGAGCGCTATGATGGCGTTGGGTGAAGATCAGGCGGCCCGCTGATCGGAGGGCTCTGCAGCCTGGCGCACAAGCTTC
>NZ_JADYVV010000108.1:0-18875 GCF_020194035.1 Bradyrhizobium sp. BRP56 | reverse complement strand
GCTCGAAAGCAAAATCCTAAAACGCAAGAAACCGCGGCCCAACACCCGGCTTTCCTGCAAAATCGAACACTTCATCGAGACAACTTCTGCTTATCTATCGGGCCGATCTGCATTCTTCACGGACGACTCCGAAGTTCGCTCCGAAGGTGCGGCAAATGATGCGAACTTCGGATTCGGGACACTAGTCCAAAATCGAAAGGCTAGCGTTCCGCCGGCCAGCTTCGCCGCACCAATTGCACCCGCTCGATACGGCTGCATTGTTCGCAGCGGTACTGAAGAATATCCCTGCCCTCGCTGCCCGGATGGCTGCTCTCGAGCCGCATCGTCCTGATGCAGCTGATGCAGGAGATCAGCGTCAGCAGTGGACTGCGATCGTCATTCATCGATGCCCGCGGTGGCGCGGTCGGATCGGCGATCATGGCGCTGGGCGATGCTATGGTATTGGCTCTCACCACAAGAAAATGCAGATCCTGCGGTCCGGGTTCCGTCCTTGAAACCTGATTTGGGCCTGAGCCGGTGTTCGAGGCTCCCTTCTTTGGGCGAACCGCCGGATCACACCCGGGCGTTGCTGTGACCGGACGTAGGCTTCGCCTTGTCCTTGTCCACCTTGACCTTCGCGCCGGCGCGGTCCTCGAAGCTCCGGCTCAGCCGCTCCCGGACCGTGGGGAGACGCTCGCCGCCGCCTGCGGCCTTCCACCGGCCGACCAGTTGTGCCACTTCGGCTCGCATCGCCATCAGCCGGTACGATGCTTCACTGCAATCGAGGTCGCGGTTGACCTGATCCCGGATCGACGCCTCGATCAGGGTCATCTCAGCTCGCAACGTGCTGATCTTGCGCCGAATTTCATTGATCTTGTTGTCCATGGCTTGTTAGAACAAAAATAGAACATATTGTCAAGTCACGATCCAGCAAGCGAGGCAAGCAATGAGCGTGGCAGCGGTAAGATATGGTGGGGTTGCGGAGCGGCTTGGCGGGCTGATGACCCGTGCCCAGGCGCTGCGGTTGAGGAGCCTCGCCGAGGAGGCCTATCAGCCGAACCAGTACGCACGCGACCTGACGTCCGAGGAAGCCGAACGGCGCATCGACGCGCTGAAGGCGGAGATCGCACTGGCGGATTCTTTCTGAACCGTCCGCTCCAGCCAGGCCGGACGTCCCCTTAAGGCTTTGATATAGCGGCGCAGCTAGGTCTGTTCCTGTTATTGCTGCTTTGTCTATTGCTGCTTGGTCCTGGGGGAGCCTGACGTGCTGGAGCTGGAGAAGCGGTCGCCGCTTGCGTTCCCGATTACGCTGAAGGACGGGCGAACGCTCGCGACGGTCGGCGACGCCGCGGACTACCTGTCCGCGCTGAACCTGGATCAGCGCGAGCGCGGCTACTGGAAGACGGCGATCATGATGTTCAACAACGCCATGCGCGAGCCGGGCTATCTGAAGATCGCAACCATGAACCTCCGGTCTGCGCTCGTGTATGACCGCCTGGTCGATGACGTTGGCCCGTGATTGTGGTGCCGCGGCTACAGCCGAATCGGCGGTGGTTGCGTAAGGCGCTGTTCGTTATGGCCGCAAACAAGGTAACGGCGGTACACGCGACGGCCGGGTGCGCAATGCGCTTCAGCCGCACTCTCGGGCCGCCTTGGAGGGCCAATGGAACACCAAGGCGGCTCATTTTCTTTTCAAAGCAGTTTCGCGCGGACGAACAGCATCCGCAACGCGTTGGTCGCTTGCACCGTCAGCATGGCGTTACCGGCCGCTCTCTCGAGCGCAACCAATGCCTCGTCATGCAGCGAGCGGAACTCCATCCATTCGACGGCGCTGAGATTGCTGATGAAGCGATAGGCCTGGCCGACGGTCGCAAGCGTCACCGTCTCGCCGTTCAGCCGCACCTTGAACGTCGCCTTCAGCGGCGTGTCGGATTTGGATACGTCACCCATGGCGGGGTTGTGCGCCGCGCCGCGTTAATGTCAATCTAATTTCTCTGCGTCCGCCTCGGCGCGTCGGCCCCAATGAATCGCAATGTCTGTTAGCGTTTCGTGGGGGTGATTCGTGACTGATCTTGCCAACACAGCCTATCTCGATGCGCTCAATGCCGAGCAGCGCCGCGCTGTCGAGCACGGGGTCGGCAAGGATTGCATCGTCGGCGCGCCGCTGTTGGTGATTGCGGGCGCGGGGTCCGGCAAGACCAACACCCTCGCCCATCGCGTCGCGCATCTGATCGTCGCTGGCGCCGATCCGCGCCGCATCCTGTTGATGACCTTTTCGCGACGCGCCGCCGCCGAGATGGCCGGCCGCGTCGAGCGCATTGCGCGCCGCGTGCTCGGCGATCGCGCCTCGGTCATGACCGACGCGCTGAGCTGGGCCGGCACGTTCCACGGCATCGGCGCGCGGCTGCTGCGCGAATTCGCCGAGCGTATCGGCCTCGACCCGGCCTTCACGATCCATGACCGCGAGGATTCCGCCGACCTGATCAATCTGGTCCGCCACGATCTCGGGTTCTCCCGCACCGAAAGCCGGTTCCCCACCAAGGGCACCTGCCTTGCGATCTATTCGCGCTGCGTGAACGCGGAGATGCCGATCGAAGCCGTGCTCGGCCAGTTCTTCCCGTGGTGCTCCGGCTGGGCGAGTGAATTGAAACAGCTGTTCGGGGCCTATGTCGAAGCCAAGCAGCGGCAGAACGTGCTCGATTACGACGACCTCCTGCTCTACTGGGCGCAGATGGTGACGGACGCCGCGCTGGCCGAGGAGATCGGCGGCCGCTTCGATCATGTGATGGTCGACGAATATCAGGACACCAACCGGCTGCAGTCCTCGATCCTGCTCGCACTCAAGCCCGCGGGACGCGGGCTCACCGTGGTCGGCGACGACGCGCAGTCGATCTATTCGTTCCGCGCCGCCACCGTGCGCAACATCCTTGACTTCCCGGCCCAGTTCAGCCCGGCCGCCGAGATCGTCACGCTCGACCGCAACTATCGCTCGACGCAGCCGATCCTGTCGGCCGCCAACGGCGTGATCTCGCTCGCCAAGGAGCGCTTCACCAAGAACCTGTGGACCGACCGGACCTCGACCCGCAAGCCGCTGCTCGTCACGATCCGTGACGAGGCCGATCAGGCCCGTTACATCGTCGAGCAGGTGCTGGCCAATCGCGAGGAAGGCACCCTGTTGAAGCACCAGGCGGTGCTGTTCCGCACCTCCTCGCACAGCGGACCGCTGGAGGTCGAACTGACCCGCCGCAACATTCCGTTCGTGAAATTCGGCGGCCTCAAATTCCTCGACGCCGCGCATGTCAAGGACATGCTGGCGCTGCTGCGCTTCGCCGCCAATCCGCGCGACCGGGTTGCAGGTTTTCGCATCCTGCATCTGTTGCCCGGCGTCGGACCGGCCTCGGCGCAGCGGGTGCTCGACCGCATGACCGAGGCCGCCGATCCGATTGCTGCGCTCGTCGCGCTGCCCGCTCCGCCCCGCGCCGGTGCGGACTGGCGGCTGTTCGTGGAGGCCATCGAGAACCTTCGCTACTCGGAATGGCCCGTCGATATCGAACGCGCCCGCCTCTGGTACGAACCGCATCTCGATCGCATCCACGAGGACAGCGAGGTACGCCGCGCCGATCTCATTCAGCTCGAGCAGATCGCCGCCGGCTACCCGTCACGCGAACGTTTTCTCACCGAGCTCACGCTCGATCCACCCGATGCGACCAGCGACCAGGCTGGCGTGCCGTTGCTCGATGAGGATTATCTGATCCTGTCGACGATCCATTCCGCCAAGGGCCAGGAATGGAAATCCGTCTATGTGCTCAATGTCGTCGACGGCTGCATGCCCTCCGACCTCGGCGCCGGCACGTCGGCCGAACTCGAGGAGGAGCGCCGCCTGCTCTATGTCGCGATGACGCGCGCCAAGGACGATCTGCATCTGCTGGTGCCGCAGCGCTTCTTCGTCCACGGCCAGGCCGCCAAGGGCGACCGCCACATGTATGCCTCGCGCACCCGCTTCATCCCGGAACGACTGCTGCCGATGTTCGAGCGGACCACCTGGCCGCGCGCCGCGGCCGCGCAGGCATCCGCGGCCAACCGCGCGCCGCCGATCGACATCGGCGCCCGGATGCGTGGCATGTGGCGCTGACGCCGGTTCGAAGCTTTTCATCCGGGCTGGAACAAAGCCGCCGACCTTGCGTTGAGGCGGCGTTCGTAATCGGCAAACGACCATCCCCGACGGCTTCGGCGCGCAGTTGCACGCTGGAGCCGTCTTTTTGCGCCGCGTCAATTTACGCGAAAGCCAATTCACGCAGGAAACAATGTGACGGGCTGGTCGAAGCCCTTCAGGGTGTAATCGGCACCGGCAGCCGTGATCATGTCGCGGGTTCGATCCCGCACGGCCGTCGTCACAAGGATCTCGCCTGACCTGGCGGCCGCCTGCGCGCGTGCCGCGCGATTGACCACCGTGCCGACTGCCGTCAGGTCGCGGTGGGCCTGGCCGAACTCACCGAAATTGGTGTCACCGCTATCCATTCCGATTCCGATGCCGATCTCGATGTCGCCGGCGCCGATCGCCCGCACCAGCGCATCGTGCCTGTCGCGAAAACTGCGCTGGATCTGGCGCGCCGCGAGCAAGGCCTGCACGGCATGATCGTCGCGCCGCACCGGGAAATTGAAGATCGCGAACACGGCATCGCCGATGGTCTTGTTGAGGATGCCATCATAGCGCCAGATCGCGGCGGCGCAGTCGTCGTAGAACGCGTCGAGCAGCGAGGTCAGCCCATCCTGCGCGATGGTCTGCGTCAGCGTGGTGTAGCCGCGCAGATCGGCGAACAGGATGGTGGCGTCGATGGTGACGGCGCGCGCCTTCATGATCTTCGAGAAGGCCATCTCGCAGATCGTGCATGTGTTCGGGTTCATGCGGCTTGGCCGGACTCCGAACAGACGGAACGGCGCCGCCAAGGGACCGCGCAACGGGATCGGCATATGCAGGTTTTGCCAGCAGCCAAGGCAGATCGTTGCAGGTTCCGGAGTCATCGGCGGATCACCTGTTGTTCCAGCAACGAAACCCGGGTCCCCTTGGCACGCTGGTTCATGGGCGTCCCCAATCGAGATTGCCGCGCTCAGGCGGTCGCCACGAAACTCACTCCAATTCGCGTCTTCTTGCTCCAGATCACCTGGCACTCGTAGACGACCGAGGCGTCGCGGGCCATCACCAGGCGGAATCGGTGCGGGACGAAGGCCGGATTCTCGACCTCGATGGCCGCCCCTTCCGGCGAGATGTTCACGATCGTGCAATGCATGACCGAACCGCCCGACGAGACATAGCCGGGTTCGTTGACCTCGGTTCGCGGATGCTTACGCTTTTCGTCCACCCGGCCTCCCCAAATGTTCTTCACGCAAACGTGGGCGATCGGCATCGCTGGAGTCAACGGCTCCTGCGGCTCATATCGGGCTTTCGCACCACCATTTGTGCGCAGCAGTAAGCGGGACCGCTTATCGCGCCAATGCAGATGAGCCCCGCGTCGGCGCGGGCTTGTCGTTCGCGCTGGCGCGAGGATAGCCTCATCCTATGGGCGATGCGCTGGCGCGACGCACGCTCCGGGGAATAATGAACAGGCGCCATGGGGAGACGCGCCATGTTCGAGATTCTCGATCGCCGGACGACTCTGACCGGCAACCAGATCAAGATCCTTGCGGCGGCCATCATCGGCGATGCGCTGGAATTCTTCGACTACTTCCTGATCGGCTTCGTGCTCGCGTTCCTGATCGGACCGTGGAAGCTCACCTTCGGCCAGTCGGCCACCGTGCTGATGAGTTCCGGCATCGGCGCCATCCTCGGCGCCTACCTCTGGGGCTGGCTCGCCGACCGGGTCGGGCGGCGTATCGTCTTCATCGGCACGGTGCTGAACTTCTCGATCGCGACCGGCCTGCTCTACTTCACACCCGATAACGGCTGGGTCTATCTGGCGATCCTGCGCTTCTTCGTCGGCACCGGCGTCGGCGGTCTTTATTGTGTCGACCTGCCGCTGGTGCAGGAGTTCATGCCCTCGCACAAGCGCGGCTGGGTCGGCGGCCTCGTCACCTGCGTGATCCCGCTCGGCGTCGGCCTCGGCGCGGTGCTCGGGGCCGTCATGGGAACCGATCAATGGCGGCTGTTGTTTGCGATCGGCGTGCTGCCGTCGGTCCTGGTGCTGCTGGTTCGGATCTGGGTCCCGGAGTCGCCGCGCTGGCTGTGCCGGCAAGGACGCTATGACGAAGCCCGCAAGTCGCTGGCCTGGGCGCTGCAGGTGCCGCCGTCGGAGCTGCCGCTGCCGAGCGCGGCCGACGCCGGTCCGGTCGTCACGACAAACTGGTTCGATCTGTTCAAATATCCGCGCAGCCTGATCGTCTCCTGGCTCGGCAATGCCGGCGCGCAAACCGGCGTCTACGGCATCACGCTATGGGCCCCCGCGCTGTTCGTGCTGCTCCTGAAGGTGACGCCGCAGGAAGCCGCCAAGATGATGATCCTGCTCAGCATCACCGGCTTCCTCGGCCGCATCTCCTTCTCCTGGTTCTCGGAGCTGCTCGGACGGCGTGTTGCCGGCGGCCTGCTCGGCTTCGGCGCCGGCGCGCTGACCATCATCGCCGGCTACCACTACGACGCGACTTTGTTCGGCATGTCGGCCTTCTGGCTGCTGCTGGCCGCCGCCTTCTTCTTCGCCGACGGCGGCTTTGCGATCGTCGGTCCCTACGCGGCTGAGGTCTGGCCGTCGCATCTGCGCACCACGGGGATGGGCTCTGCCTATGGCTTCGGCGGCATCGGCAAGATCATCGGGCCGGTCGGTCTTGCGCTGATCGTCGGTTCTAACAACTACCTCAAGCCTGACGTGCCACTGACCCAGATCCCGACCGCCTTCGTCTATCTCGGCTGCTGGTTCCTGATGGCGGGGGCCGTCTATTTGTTCTTCGGGCTCGAGACCCGAGGCAAGTCGATCGAGCAGATCGACAAGGAGCTCAACGCGACGGCCGACGTTGCGGCCTCCGCAACGATCCGGCGCGCCTGAGGGAGGCGAACATGAATGTGACTTCTGCGGACCTTATCGGCGATCGCGACGTGATCGCCCGCGCCGAGGCGATCAGGGACGCGGTGGCGGCCGCCTCCAACGATATCGAAACGACGCGCCGCCTGCCGCCCGACCTGCTCGACCGGCTGCATGAGGCGCGGCTGTTCCGCCTGCTGCTGCCGCGTTCAACCAACGGGATCGAAACCGATCCTGTCACCTTTTTCCATGCCATCGAGACCATCGCCAAGGCGGATGCCTCGACGGCGTGGTGCCTGAGCCAGGCCGGCGGCTGCGCGATGTCGGCGGCCTATCTCGACCTGCCGGTCGCGCAGGAAGTATTTGCTGACCCGCGTGCCGTGCTCGCCTGGGGCCCCGGCCCGAAGGTCAAGGCGATCGAGTGCGAGGGCGGCTACCGCGTCACCGGGGTCTGGTCGTTTGCCTCGGGCGGGCGGCACGCCACCTGGCTCGGCGCGCACTGCCCGGTCTATGCCGCGGACGGCTCGCCGCGCCGGGATGCCAATGGCGAGCAGGTCGAGCGCACCATGCTGGTGCGGACCGAGGACGTCGCATGGACCGACATCTGGAACACGGTCGGATTGCGCGGTACCGCCAGCGACCAGTTCGCGCTCGACGATTTCTTCGTCCGCGCGGACCATTCGATCACCCGCGAATTCGACCGCGAGTGCCGCGAGGACGGCCCGCTGTACCGGATGAGCAACCACACCTGCTACCAGATCGGCTTTGCCGGGGTCGCCTGCGGCATTGCCCGCAGCGCGCTCGACAATTTCGTCGACGTCGCCCGCAACAAGGTGCCGCGCGGCATGAAGAAGACGCTGCGGGACAATGCCGTGGTGCAGTCCGGCCTCGCCCAGGCCGAGGTCAATCTGCGCGCCGCCCGCGCTTTCCTGCTGCAGTCGATGGCCGACATCTGGAAGGACCTGGTTGCCGGCCACAGCATCACGGTGGCACAGCGCATGACGATCCGGATGGCGGCCACGCACGCCATCCACAAGGCGCGGGAGGCCGTCGATTTCGCCTACAACACCGCCGGCGCCACCGCCATCTTCGACGGTCATCCGCTGGAGCGGCGCTTCCGCGACATCCACACCGTGACCCAGCAGTTGCAGGGCCGCTTCAGCCATTTCGAGACCGTCGGCGCCTGGATGCTGGGCGTCGAGGCCGACCTCAGCTTCGTTTAACCCGATTTCTCAAGGAGAAGAACCATGCCATTGGGTGGACTACAGCATTACACCATCGAGCCGCAGGATCTGGAGAAGACCAAGGAGTTCTATTGCGATGTGCTCGGGCTCGAGAACGGCGAACGGCCGCCGCTCGATTTCCCCGGCTACTGGCTCTATTCCGACGGCCAGGCCACAGTCCATCTGATGGGCACCCGCAAGCCGCGCGACGGCATCGTGGTGCGCGGCACCGCGAAGAAATATGAGGACACCGGCCGCCTCGACCATATCGCCTTTGCCGCCAGCGACGTCGAGGCCGTGCGCAAGCGCCTGCAGTCGAAGAACGTCACCTTCCGTGAGCAGATCGTGCCGCGCACCGGCGACACCCAGATATTCCTCTACGATCCGGACGGCGTCGGCGTTGAGCTGAACTTCCCGAAGAGCTAAGCGCCGGCGTTTCCGGATCGCTGGTTGCCGGCACAGCGTCCGAAGGACATCGCCGCTTTTGCGTGCCGATGTCCGGGTCATTGACGGCTCAATCCGCGCTGGCCTCAGGCGCTGTGGATGGTTCCCGACAAGGCCCTGACTCGGCCATCACTCGGGCGTGATCCGGTCCGTTTTTCTTCAACATTGAATGACGAATTAACCGGGCCGCGCCGCTGCGGCAGAATAGCCGGGTGCTGCGCCTTTAACCTACCCCAGGGCTTGGTGGCCCGGCTATTCGTCCCCACTTGGCCGGCGAGACCTCTCAGTCGAGGCCGCGTTCGTGGCTCAGGCGGACCATTTCGTTGATGAAGATTTGTTTCTGTTTGTCGTCGAGGCTGGCAAACAGCGGCTCGGCGGCGTCGGCGACGCCGCGCTGATCGACCGCCCGGTCATTGAGGAACTGGGCCTCGTTGCGCATCTGCTCGATGATGTCATCCGGCGGATCGCGCTGTGCCCGCGCGATGCGCAGGTTGAGGCGGTCGGCGCCGTTGTGGCCGAGATAGTGCATCGCACTGTTGAAGCCGGCCCAGTTCTTCTCCTGCTCCGGCGTCAGGTTGAGCTCCTTCTTGATCCGTTCGATGTTCGCGTCGCTGTTGGCGACGATCTGTTCGGCCGTCAGCTGCGGCGCGCCGGCCTGGGTCAGCACGGTCGGCGCTTGCTTCGCACCCTTGTCCTTGGCGGCGGCCTTGGCCGACTTGGAGGCCTTGGCGCCGGCCGCCGCGCCCTGTGCGTTCTTGCCGCTGCCGGCATTGGGGTTGTTGCCATTGTTGCCGGTGAACACCCCGGTCACGCCGGTCACCACCCCGACAACGCCGCCGATAGCTCCGCCGAGAACGCCGCCGACCGGCCCGGCAGCCTTGTTGCCCTCGCGTGCCCCCTTTTCGACGCCCTGCACGATCTGCGCATCGACCATATGAGGCACTGCGAGCAACGTGACGGTGGCGGCCCCAACCGCGGCGCACAATCTCCATTGTGCGCGCAGCTTCGCTACCGGGATGAGCATGATCGGGTCTCCGTGATCGGTGGTGGATTGCGGAATTGATGCGGGAGTAGGTTCGACAAATCCGGACTTTAGCGTTTCCGGCTTCAGCAAGTCTATCGGCCGCGCCGGGCATCAACATGGCGGAACAGAGTTCGCTGAGGCTTGACCGGAAAGCTGCGGCTCAACCGCGCACCGTCTGCGACCTTGTCTGCGTCGCCGCTCGCGTGCGTCGCAGCATGATCGCAAGACGCACGGCAAACCGCCGGCAACTGCAGTGATGCGAACGGCACTGCCTGCTATTTGACCACAACGTTAGTTCTAGTTGGCATCAGCATCTCGTTTCTCGACAGATGCCGGCAATTCTGTTCTGATCGGTTTCAACGCAATCCCGCGACGTCGCGCAAACGCGACGCACAAAAAAGAACAACGGGATTCAAAAAGTCTTTTGTCCGTCGGCTACCAGGGAGGGAATGCCATGTCACGGAAGAAGCTCTCGCGCCGAGAATTCGTCGCAGCGACAGCGCTGTCATCGGCCGCGCTGATTACAGCCCCCTACGTGCGTGGCGCCTACGCAGCCGGAAAGCTCTCGATGGGCTTCTGGGATCACTGGGTGCCCGGCGCGAACAGTGCGTCCACCGAGCTGGTCAATGAATGGGCTGCCAAGGAGAAGGTCGAGGTCCAGATCGACTACATCACCAGCCAGGGCAACAAGAACATCGTCACCATCGCCGCCGAGGCGCAGGCGAAATCCGGTCACGATATTTTCCAGATGCCGACATGGTGGCCGCAGGCCAACGCCGAGTTGCTCGAGCCGGTCAACGACATCATGGATCCGCTCCTCAAGCTGAACGGCGATGTCAACGGCACGGTGAAATATCTCGGCCAGGCCGGCGGCAAATGGCTCGGCGTTCCCGCCAGCGTCGGCAGCCAGATCAAGGGTCCCTGCTCACGCATCGACCTGATGAAGAAACACGCCAACATCGACGTGCAGGAGATGTATCCGGTCGGAAGCGAGCCGAAAGCCGATAACTGGACCCTCGATACGTTCCTCAAGGCGGCTGAAGCCTGCCACAAGGCCGGATTCCCGTTCGGTATCGGCCTCGGCGAAACCAGCGACAGCGTCGACACCGCCGGCGCGATCTTCCAGTCGTTCGGCGCGCAGCTGGTCGATGCGAAGGGCAATCTCACCGTCAAGACCGACGCGGTGCGCCAGGCCCTCGACTACTACAAGAAGCTGCTCGCCTTCCTGCCGCCCGATGTGGCGGCATGGGACGACGCGTCCAACAACAAGTGGCTGGTCGCCGGCAAGGGCGCGATGATCCTGAATCCGCCGAGCGCGTGGGCGGTCGCCAAGCGCGATGCTCCGCAAGTCGCGGAGCAGTGCTGGACGCACGGGTTCCCGGCGGGGCCGAAGGGACGCTTCGCGCCCTATCTGCCGTTCTTCTGGTCGATCTGGTCGTTCTCGAAGAACAAGGAGGCGGCCAAGAGCCTGCTGACGCACCTGTCGCAACCTGCATCGATCGAGAAAATGGTGGTCGCAAGCGGTGGCTATGACCTGCCGGCCTACGAAAAACTCACGACCTTGAAGGTCTGGGCGGAGCAAGCGCCGCCAAAGGGGACGCTCTACCACTATCCGAACCCCTACAAGCACCAGACGCTGTCGATTGCGGCCTCGCCCGCGCCGCCCAAGATCGCGCAGCAGATCTATTTCCAGGCCACGCTGACCAAGATGTGCCTGCGGTACTACCAGGGTGAAAGCATGGAAAAGACGCTCGCCTGGGCCGAGGGCGAGTGCGAAGGCTTCATGCGAAGCTGACGACAAGCGAGGTCTCGCGCGACCGCCCGTGATGTTGGCCGCGCGAGGTCCCGTCTTCACATCCCAGCCGCCGAACCGGCGAGCTGTGCAACCAACCCGCGCGAGGGACCTGCGTTATGGTTGATGTCGCATTCCAATCCAACCGCGCAGCCGCTGCCCAGACGGGACGAAGGCGCGTCGGCCTGCGCAACGCACTGCGGCGCAAGTCGATGGCCGCGTTCCTGATGACATTGCCGCTGATCCTCCTGATCGCGATCCTGGTGCTCTATCCGGCCCTCTACTCCTTGCACCTCGCGACGCTGAACAAGGCGATGACGAAGTTCGTCGGCTTCGGCAATTTCGAGTTCCTGTTCAAGCGCGACACCTTCTGGCTGGTGGTCAAGCAATCCTGCATTTTCGCGATCTCGGCGGTGATCTTCAAAGCCCTGATCGGCTTCATCGTCGCGCATTTCGTGCACAACGTACCCGCCAACAAGCAGCGCAAGTGGCGCGGCATGCTGCTGGTGCCATGGGTGATCCCGCCGGCGATGAGCACGCTGGCGTGGCTCTGGCTGTTCGACCCCTCCTACAGCGCCTTCAACTACACGCTTTCCTTCTTCGGCATCGGGCCGATCCCGTGGACCGGTGATGCGATGTGGGCGCGCTTCTCGGTGATCCTGGTCAACGTCTGGTACGGCGCGCCGTTCTTCATGATCATGTATCTGGCGGCGTTGAAATCGGTACCCGACCAGCTTTATGAGGCGGCCGCGATCGACGGCGCCAATTGGTGGCAGCGCATCTGGTACGTGACGCTGCCGATGATGCGCAACATCATCGCGATCACGACGCTGTTCTCGCTGATCGTGACCTTCGCCAATTTCGACATCGTGCGCATCCTGACCGCAGGCGGGCCGCTCGACCACACCCATATCTTCGCCACCTGGGCATTCCGCGTCGGCATCGAGGGCAGTGATGTGCCGCTCGGCGCCAGCGTTTCGCTGTTCATGGTGCCGATCCTCGCGGTCGCGGCGATCTTCATCCTGCGCGACATCACCAAACGCGGGAACGAAGCCTGATGAGCTCCCTGACGATCGACAAGTCCGGACCGACCCGCAAGGTCAAGTACGGCAGCATGAGCCGCGACCGCGCCTGGGCGCTACGCTGGTCCTATTTCTTCCTGGTGCTGTTTGCGATCTTCTCGCTGACGCCGCCGATCTACATGCTGATCACCTCGCTGAAGAGCAGCGCCGAGATCTCGGCCGCGACCAATCCGTGGTGGGTCTATCACCCGACACTCAGCAACTACACCGAGCTTCTGACCTCGAACCAGTTCCTGCGCTTCTTCTGGAACTCGGCCTGGGTCTCGATCATCGTGGTCACTATCACGATGCTGATCAGCGTGCCGGCGGCCTTTGCGCTGGCGCGGATGAAATTCTGGGGCTCGGCGACGCTCGCGACCGGCGTGTTCCTCACCTATCTCATCCCGGACAGCCTGCTGTTCATTCCGCTGTTCAAGATGTTCGCCGTGTTCGGCGACTGGACCGGCATCCAGCTCGTCAATCGCTGGTATGTGCTACTGTTCATCTACCCGACGCTGACGGTGCCGTTCTGCACCTGGATCATGATCGGCTATTTCGCCTCGATCCCGAAGGAGCTCGACGAGGCGGCGATCATCGACGGCGCTAGTTGGTTCCAGACGCTGACCCGGATCTTCATTCCGGTCGCGCTGCCCGGCCTGATCGCGGCCACGATCTTTGCCTTCACCGTCTCCTGGGCTCAGTTCCTCTATCCGCTGGTGTTCACGACATCGACCGATCAGCTGGTGCTGCCGGTCGGCATCATCACGACCCTGATCAAGGGTGACGTCTTCAACTGGGGACAGATCATGACCGGCGCCCTGCTCGGCGCCGCGCCGCCGCTGATCATCTATGCCTTCCTGATGGACTACTACATTGCCGGCCTGACCGCCGGTGCGACAAAGGGTTGAACTTATGGCTGATGTCAGTTTGCGGAAGGTTGTGAAGCGTTACGATGAGGTCGAGGCGGTGCGCGGCATCGACCTTGATATCGCCGACCATGAGTTCGTGGTGCTGGTCGGGCCAAGCGGCTGCGGCAAGTCGACGACGCTGCGGATGATCGCCGGCCTCGAGGACATTTCCGACGGCGACATCATGATCGGCGGCGACGTCGTCAACGACGTGCCGCCGAAGGACCGCGATATCGCGATGGTGTTCCAGAACTATGCGCTCTATCCGCATATGACCGTTGCCGAGAACATGTCGTTCGGTCTGCGGCTGAAGCACTATCCCAAGGCGGAGATCAAGAGCCGGGTCACCGAGGCCGCCCGCATGCTCGACATCACCGACCTGATCGACCGCAAGCCGAAGCAGCTCTCCGGCGGCCAGCGCCAGCGCGTCGCGATGGGACGGGCGATCGTGCGCAATCCGAAGGTGTTCCTGTTCGACGAGCCGCTGTCCAACCTCGACGCCAAGCTCCGCGTGCAGATGCGGATCGAGATCAAGAAGGTGCACCAGAAGGTCCGCACCACGACCGTCTACGTCACCCACGACCAGGTCGAGGCGATGACGCTCGCCGACCGCGTCGTGGTGATGAATCACGGCAGGATCGAGCAGATCGGCACGCCCAACGAGCTCTACCACAAGCCGGCGACCCGGTTCGTCGCAAGCTTCATCGGCTCGCCCGCGATGAATTTCGTGCCCTGTCGGCTCGAGGACACCGGCGGCAAGCTCAACGTGCGGCTGACCGATCGCCTCGCCTTCACGCTGCCGCCGGCACGCGCCGCCCGCTACCAGGCTCTCTCCCGCACCGACAAGCTGTTGCTGGGCATCCGGCCCGAGCACGTCATGGAGGCGCGGCCGCATGCCGAACCGGGCATCGAGCCGTTCGACGCGATGCTCGACGTCACGGAGCCGATGGGGATGGAGACCCTGGTCTACTTCACGCTCGAGGGCAACCAGGTCTGCGGCCGGGTCAATCCCAACGCCGGTGCGCAGGATGGCAGCCCGCTCCGATTGGCTGTGGACCTCAACAATATGCATTTGCTAAACGAGGTGACCGGCGTCGTCCTTTGACGGCGCACAAGAAACCTCAAGGGCAGGAAATGGCCACCAACAAGAAGAAGATTTTCGTCACCCAGACTTTGTCACCGGGGGCACGGGTGCTCCTCAACCAGCGGGACGACGTAGAACTCATCGAATTTCCCAACCTGATCTCCGCCAAGGACTTTCAGACCATGCTCGAGCAGCATGCGCCGGTCCATGGCGTGGCACTCGGCGCAACCCGCTTCGGCGAGGCGGAGCTTGAGGCGTCCAAGGGCATGATGGTGGTGACCCGGATCGGTGTCGGCTATGACGCCGTCGACGTTCCGGCGCTGTCCCGCCGCAAGGTGCCGCTGATGGTCGCTGGCACGGCGAACTCGCCGTCGGTCGCCGAACAAGCTGTGTTCATGATGCTGACGCTGGCCAAGCGCGCGCAGGAAATGCACACGATGGTCAAGGACGGCACCTGGGCGAGCCGGCTCGGCGTGCTGCCGTTCGATCTCTACGGCAAGACCGTCCTGATCGTTGGCTTCGGCCGCATCGGCACCCGCACCGCCAAGCGCTGCCTCGCCATGGAAATGAACGTGCTGGTCTACGATCCCTACAAGCCCGCCAGCGAGATCACGGCTGCCGGCTGCGAGGCCGTGCCGAGCCTCGAAGCGGCGCTGCCGCGGGCGGATTTCGTCACGATCCATTGCCCGAAGAATCCCGAAACCGTCGGGCTGTTCAACGCCGCGCGGATCAGGCTGATGAAGCCGACCGCCTATCTCATCAACACCGCCCGCGGCGGCATCGTCGACGAGAAGGCGCTGCACGACGCCCTGGTGTCGGACAAGCTCGCCGGCGCTGGCCTCGACGTGTTCGAGGTCGAGCCGCCGCCGGTCGGCCAGCCCCTGCACGCTTTGCCCAACGTGATCATGGCGCCGCATGTGGCCGGCGTCACGGTCGAGGCCGTCGATCGCATGAGCGAGCAGACCGCACGCAATATCCTGAGCGTGCTGGATGGCAATCCGCTGCGCCAGAATGTGATCAACCAGGACGTCCTCGGCTGAGCTTTCAGCCTTCCTCGTTTGCGCCGCGGCCGATCCGAAAGGATCGGCCCGGCGATGCGGAGTACCCACATGGCCTTCAAGGAATTCGGCAACTACGATGCGGTCGGTCTCGCCGAACTCGTCCGCAACAAGGACGTGACGCCGAAGGAACTGCTCGACGAGGCGATCGCGCGCACCGCCGCCGTCGATCCGAAGATCAACGCTGTCGTCGTCAAGCATTACGACTATGCCGAGCGCCAGATCGCCAAGGGGCTGCCTGACGGTCCCTTCACCGGCGTGCCGTTCCTGCTGAAGGACCTCGATCTGCTCGAGGGCACACGCACCACGTCGGGCGCCAGCCTGCTGAAGGACTTCGTCGCGGATCACAACGGCACCCTGGCCCAGCGTTTCCTCGATGCCGGGCTTGCGATCTTCGGCAAGAGCTCGAGCCCGGAATTCGGGCTGATGCCGACGACGGAATCCCGCCTGTTCGGCCCGACCCGCAATCCCTGGAATCTCGACCATTCCTCCGGCGGCTCGTCCGGCGGCGCTGGGGCCGCGGTCGCGGCCCGCATCTTGCCCGTCGCGCATGCCAGCGACGGCGGCGGGTCGATCCGGATCCCCGCCTCCGCTTCCGGGGTGTTCGGCATGAAGCCGACGCGCGCCCGCAACCCGGTGGGTCCCGATCGCGGCGAAGGCTGGGGCGGCTTCTCCGTCGGCCATGTGCTCAGCATCAGCGTCCGCGACAGCGCGGTGATGATGGATGCGATCCACGGTCCGGAGCCGTCGAGCCTCTATGTCGCGCCGCCGCCGGAGCGACCGTTCTCGCAGGAAGTCGGCCGCGATCCCGGCCATTTGCGCATCAGCTTCACCGACAAGTCGCCCTACGGCGATGCCATCGATCCCGAGATCGCCGCGGCGGTCCGCGACGTAGCCAAGCTGCTGGCGGGGCTCGGCCATCATGTCGAGGAGCGTGCGCCGCCGCTGGCGGCCGATCCCGCCGCGGTCATGACGACCATCGTCGGCGGCAACACGGCGCTGACGATCCGTCTGCTCGAGCAGCGCGTCGGGCGCACCCTGACGTCGGACGATGTCGAGCGGCTCACGCTCGCCAGCGCCCAGAATGCGACCAAGATGAACCCGGCCGACTACGTGGCCGCGCAGCTTGCAGCGTTCCAGATCTCGCGCGCGCTTGCGACCTTCTTCGAAGGTTGCGACATCTTCCTCAGTCCGACGCTGTGCGCGCCGCCGCTCCGCCTCGGCGAGCTGAACACGATGTCCGAGGACCTCGGCCACATCGCGCCGGTGCTGCGCCGCTACATGCCGGGCACCTCGATGTTCAACATGTCCGGACAGCCGGCGATGTCGGTGCCGCTGGCCTGGAACAAGGCCGGTCTGCCGCTCGGCATGATGTTCGCGGCCAAGCTCGGCGAGGAAGGACTGCTGTTCCGCTTGGCCGGCCAGCTCGAACAGGTCCGCCCCTGGAAGGACCGGCGTCCGCATTTGTGCCTGACGACGCTTTCAAGCGAAGTGGATCCCGCTTCGCGTCACGACTGCGCGCCAGAACCAGCGGGGCTGACAAAGGATAGTCAGATCAGGTAGATAGGGAGGGCGTCGGCACGATTCCGCGCGCCGTCAGCCTGGGAGACCAAACCGTGAATGACCCGACCGACAATGCGCTGGCCGCAATCGCGAGCATTCTCGACCAGACGACCACACCTCCCGAGACCTCCAAACCAACCGACAAGACAGCGGACAAGCCAGTTGGGCCCGCCGCGGAGCCGCCGGCCTCGATAGCAATGCCGCCGCCTTTGCCGCCGTCCATCCAGGTCGTGTCCGTCACGGCCGTGTCCGTCGAGGCCGCACCTGCCGAACCGACGGCGGTCGAGCCGCCTCCGATCGAGGAGCCCGAACCGGTCGAACAGCCTGAGCCAAGCAAGGCTGAGCCGAGCAAAGCTGAGACAAGTGAACCGGAGCCAAGCGAGCCGGAAGCGGAGCCGGAGTCGATCCAGCCGCCGCCGCCCCAACCGATCGAGGCCAATGGCTATTCCAAGTCCGGCCCAGGCCCGATGGCCGCGCTGCGCTTCCGCTGGACGGTGCGCCAGGACGGCGCCCAATATTATGTCGACGAGACCGTCGGCGAGGCATCGACCCCGCTCGTCAACGGCCCGATGGACAGGGATGCCGCCATCAAATTCGTCGACGATCGCGAGGCCCACGCGCGGCGGCGCTTCGAGCATTTCAAGCACGAGATGCTCAGCCGCACTGCAAGCGTCGTTCAGGCGAGCAAGGACAGCAACGAGGCCTGAGACGCGATACGTGCCCTTCGGGCATCGCAATCAAATGCGGATGGAGAAGACCTCGATGTTTCGCGCGCTGGCCGGCCTCGCTCTCGCTTTGCTCCTGTCCGCCGCGCACGCGCAGCAGGCGCCGTCCCGGCTCGATGAGATCGTCAAGCGCGGCATCCTGCGCGTCGGCATGACCGGCGACTATTTGCCCTTCACCTATCTCGACAAGGAGACCAAGGCCTTCCGCGGCTTCGATGTCGACATGGCCCAGTCGCTCGGCAAGGCGCTCGGCGTCAAGGTCGAGTTCGTGCTGACATCGTGGCCGCAGATGACCAAGGATTTCGAGGTCGACGATTTCGACATCGCGATGGGCGGCGTCTCCATCACCTTCGATCGGCAGAAGAAGGGTCTGTTCTCGACGCCGATCATGCGCGAAGGCAAGACGCCGATCGCGCGCTGCGCCGACAAGGGCAAGTTTGAGACGATCGCCGAGATCGACAAACCCGGCACCCGAATCATCGTCAATCCCGGCGGCACCAACGAGCGCTTCGCGCGCGCCCACGTGAAAACCGCCGAGATCCGCGTCTTCAACGACAACACCAAGATCTTCGACGAGATCGCCAAGGGCGACGCCGACCTGATGATGACCGATGCGTCCGAGACGCGCTATCAGCAGAAGCTGCATCCCGGCGTGCTGTGCGCCGTGCATCCCGACAAGCCGTTCGACTTCGCGGAAAAGGCCTATTGGATGCAGCGCGACGTCGCCTTGAAAGCGTTCGTCGACCAATGGCTTCACATCGCACGCGAAGATGGTAGCTACGCGAAGATCTACGCCGCGTGGTTCGAATAGCCCGCGCCACGCTCAAAATTTGAAGCGCACGGCCTGAAACCAGACCGCAATCCAGCGATTTGAACCTTAGTCGTCCGTGAAGAATGCAGATCGGCCCGATAGATAAGCAGAAGTTGTCTCGATGAAGTGTTCGATTTTGCAGGAAAGCCGGGTGTTGGGCCGCGGTTTCTTGCGTTTTAGGATTTTGCTTTCGAGC
>NZ_JADYVV010000107.1:0-19405 GCF_020194035.1 Bradyrhizobium sp. BRP56 | reverse complement strand
ACCTTCGCCTTGAATGCCGGAGAATGCGTCCGGCGGCTCTTCTTCGTCATCTTCGCTCCTGATTCGCAGCAAGAATCCTCGCCGCTGTCAGGCAGAAAATCCACTCAAGCTACTGTCCGAATTTGCGGGGCCAGCTCTAACGAATCAAAGGCTTGTCGTGGAGTAATTCACAGGGGCAGGTGATGAATACGCCGGATGACGTGACGGAGATGTTGCACCTGAGGGTGTGTGGGTGAGGTCTGAAGCGGATTGCGCGCCAGCTGGGCTGCAGACGGTGAAGGACTACGTGGCGCGGGTGGGTGAAGCCTTCAAGTCGCCTGAGCGGGCGAAGCGGGTCATGGCCTTGAAGGCTGGCTGCGCGAGAGGTTCATTCGACATCGCGGCAATGCGGATGCGGTCCGTCACGACCTGTTGGCCGAAAACGGCTTGGCGGTCAGCCGGCGAACGCTGCGACGCGCCGTGCAGCCCTACCGCCAGGCACTGAAGGCCGAAGCTCTGGCGACGACCCGGTTCGAGACGCCCCCGGGGCGGCAGCTACAGATCGACTTCGGCGAGCGTCTGGTCGATATCGGCGGGGCGAAGGTCAAAGCATTTGTGTTCGTGGCGACCCGCGCCGAAAAGCAAGAGCACTGGTTCGCTGGGCTCGAGAGCGCATTCACGACCTTGCCGGAGGAAGTGCTGAAGGACAATCCACGCGCGCTCGTGGTGCGCCACGACAGGTGAGCCGGTCGGTTCAGTTTGACGACAAGCTCATCACGTTCGCGAAGCATTGGGGCTTCCGTCCTCGCGCCTGCGCACCGTATCGGGCGCGCACAAAGGGCAAGACGGAGAATGGCGTCCGCTACGTGAAGAAGAGCGTGATCGCGGGGCATTCCTTCGCGAGCTGGGAGGCATTCGAGACGCATCTCGCCGAGTGGGAGGGCGGGGTGGCGAACGTACGTATCCACGGCACGACGGGCGTGGCGCCGATCACTCGCTTTGCGTGTGACGAGGTACACCGGTCGAAGCCGCTCGGCGTCGCTCGGATCGCCGCGCGAACTGGCCCGCGTCGTCGGCAACGATTGTGCTGTCGAGATCGATACGAACAACTACGGTACCCTGGCGGCTGATCAGCGAGCGCGTGGCGGTGACGGTCGCGGCTGGCGAGGTGCGCATCCACCATGGCATGCGCGAGGTTGCGGTCACAGGCAATCGGAGGATCGCCGGCTGCGGATCGTCGAGTTCGCCCACCTCGACGGGGTTGCCTGTCGCGATGGCGCGGTCTGCCAACCAGCAACCGCGACACCGACAGTGCCGGCGCCTTCACCACTGCCCTCGTTGTTACGTCCTCTTGCCGAATACGAAGCTACGATCGGAGGGAGCTTCTGATGGTGCGTACAAAGAAGGTCACCGAAGCACCAATCGATTGGCTGGGGGCCATGCTGGCGCGCTCGCAGCTCTCCGGCATCCGCGACCAGCTCGACAACCTGCCCGACGAGACGGCGCGCGTGAACCTGTCGGCGCGTGAGACGCTGATCCTACTGTGCGAGCGCGAGGTCGTGCGCAAGGATCATAGACGCAGCCGTCGATCGACCGAAGCAGATCCGCGACCTGGCCGCCGTCACGTTGGATCGCCAACGGCGAGAACGTGCTGCTGCTCGCGCGCTCGAGTCAGGTTCATGCTGCCCACCTCGCTACCCCCTTGGAGTTGAGTTTCTTTTTGACCCGGATCGCCAGACGATGGCCGCCGGAACCGCCGCGCCCTTGACTTGGGGATGTTCCAGATCAACCGCTTTGACCATCCACGGTGCGCCTTTGCACAGCTGCTGCGCAGGCAAGCTCTGTTCTTCGATCAGACGGCGAGCCGTCGAAGGACTGACTTTCAACGCAGCTGGGCGCGCTCGTCCTCTCGGTAGGCCGCGATGGCGTGTTGGTTGCGCAGACTGCGAACGCGGACGCGGACGCGGGCCCAACTGTTGCCACGCCCTGTCGACCTACTGGCGCGGTTGAGAACCGCGGCGATGATGCTGTCGGGCATCTGACGCGCGAGGACACGAACGAGATCGACCACATCCGCCGCGGTGCTCGCCGGTGCGGTTCCTCCTCACCTGCAATGCCGTGTGATCGCCGCCATGCCAGTGGACAATCAAGTCCAGCACCTCGTCGCGCATGCGCACAACGATCTCATTGATGAAGCTTCGGATGATCCTGTTGCGCGTCGCAGCTGTTGCACCCGGACTTTCCCAAGCTCTCTTGAGTTCGGAATCAAGCGCAAGTAACCGATCGCGATCGATGTCGCTCAACGTCATCTCCGGCGTAGCCAACAACGTGTCGCGCTTGCCCTCAAGCTCGCGGACAGCGACCAGGCGTTCGTTCCAGCGCCGCTCCAGCTCGCCGGCAACAAGGCGATTGTCCGAATCGACAGCCTCGTATCGCCGAGGAGCGCGAGTTGCCTCGTAGCGTGCCTGCTCCAGAGTCAACTCGAGCTGACGCAGCTTGTCGGCGTGTTCACAGCCGCGCGCTTCCATGGCCGCCAGCGCTGCCTGTATACCCAGCGGCTGCAGCCGCGCGATGACCTCCGCGCTGATCGCGCGATCCGCGCGCAGACCGCCTAATGAGATGCACGGGTCTCCACCATGGTTGATCTGGCTACCGCGGCAATGATACCGCCCGACAGTACTGTGCGTACCGCTGTAGGTAACGTGAAGTTTGCGGCCGCAGTGGCCGCAACGAAGAACCCGCGAGCCGGCCTTCGCCGCTGCGAACCGAGCCTCGACTCATGAAGCGTTTTCCGTTGGCGTTGTCGGTGATCAGGCCCTGATTCTTCTCGAACTCCGCCCACGTAATGTAGCCCTCATGGTGGTCCTTGATCAAAACCTCCCAGTCGTTGCGCTCGCGCCGGAAGCCCCGCACGATCCTCTTGCGGCCGGCCTCGATCGTCACCCGACTGCCCGAGCGCCCGAAGACATAGGCGCCAGCATAGGCGGGATTGGTCAGGATGTGGTAGATCGTATTGTACACTGGTAACTTCCATTCGACGTGGCGGCCCTCGGGGCCATGGCCGCCCCCCGGGCAAAGTGATTCGCTCCTGCCGTAAGCAGAGGTGGACCTGGCGCGGTGTCTGCATCTCGGCAAACTTGGTGAACACGAGTGCGAGCGCCTCCTGAATGCGCCGATCAGGGTCCTTGTCGATCCGATCGTTGGAGACCTTGAGATAGCCGATGGCGACGTTGAGGAAGAGCTCACCCCTGCGTGCCTTCTGCTCCAAGGCTTCAAGCGAGCGTTGCCGAACGATAGACAGCTCCATCTCGCTCATCGTGCCTTTCATGCCAGCAGAAGGCGATCGTTGGGATGGCGAGGATCGTCGACGCCATCCTCATCGACGATCAGTGTTCCAACGAGCCCGTAGAACTCCAGGAGCGTATGCCAATCCTGCCGTTGCGCGCCAGCCGAGAGGCCTCACTCGAGACCACAGCGCCAACTTGCCCTTCGCAAATGGCGGCGAGCAGCTTCTCGAAACCGGGACGCGCGGTGCCGCCACCAGAGCGACCGAGTTCGTCGTCGATTGCGGCCACCTCGCTCCAGCCCAGCTGCCGGGCAAGGTCGGCCAAGCCGTACTAGCGGCGCTCGCTCTCGCGGTTGTTGATGACCTGGTCTGCCGTCGACTGGCGAACGTAGACGACGGCCTCAAAGCAGATCCGCCGCTTCCGGTGGATCGTCTACTGGAGGCGCGTCTTCTTGCCGCGATCCTCGACCGGCTCCTGCACCACCGCCACGTGCTGACGATCCGCGGCGACAGCTACCGACTCCGCGCCAAGAGTGGCTTCATCAAACCGCCGACCGCCGGTGACGGCCGTCCGGTCGGCTCCGCCTCCCTCCGTCCCGTCACCGGCGGAAGCGACCATCAAACGTCCGATGGTGGGGGCAGTTCTTCATGACGAAAAGGGGGCAGTTCCGGATGGCGTTCGACAGACTATGCTCAAGGTTGAACCCGGGCCAACTCAGCATCAAGGGCGGATAGATCCCTACCTATTCTGGGGAGGTCTTCGCTACATTGCCTTCTGATATGCTGCCCCGACGACTACAGTTTTCCAAGACAGAACGAAACAACATGACTCACCACGTGGATCTCGGACCTGGTGTGGCAAGCATACCAGCGCCAAGAAATCTTCCAAACCGTTCCGATCAGGGAGTGAGTTGGAACAAGTCCTACGAAGCCATCAACGCTTGTGGCCAAAAACCTCTTTTACGAGAGTTACTCACGCAACTACGTCAGCCTGCTGTCTTTCCCACTATGGCAAGGATCGCGGCGGATACAACTGACCTGGGCGTCAAGTACGACGAGGGCACGACAGCAACGTTTTCGCTCGATAGAGCTAACGCCGTTGTGCGAGCGATCGACACGCCTGACGATCAATCAATGCACGAAAGCTCTCGCGCGATCCCAAGTTGCGTTGTTCAGTAGGTCGACGGCGGCAGCGTCGTGGTATCCAGTCCCGTTGCCTTGATCCGACAATCGCGAATCGCGGCGATGATGCGCCGAGACAAGAACATCAAGGAGCGCGGACAACATGCGATAATTGGAAAGCCGCTGTACTACGCATATGAGTCTCGCAGACGAAAGCTCTCTCTGCCGGTGACCGCGGACACGACGTTGGCAATGGAGGTTTCGCACTTAGC
This sequence comes from Bradyrhizobium sp. BRP56, assembly GCF_020194035.1. Classification (NCBI taxonomy): domain Bacteria; kingdom Pseudomonadati; phylum Pseudomonadota; class Alphaproteobacteria; order Hyphomicrobiales; family Nitrobacteraceae; genus Bradyrhizobium; species Bradyrhizobium sp. BRP56. The sequence goes on along the minus strand of NZ_JADYVV010000107.1, from coordinate 14,746 downwards.
ATGTGTTTTGACCAAGAAACTTACGAGAACCGCTCAATACGAGACGAGGTGATGATTCCTTGCCTAGTCTGGACCTCGACGCGCGACACTTGGCTGGCTGTTTGCTCGTGCCGGAGCCCGGTTCAGGCAGCCATCGCCCGATGTTCGCCATGCCCTGACTTCTTCGCACTTGCAATATCAAAGGCGTCCTCATGTCATTCCCTTCGCGGACGGTTGCAGGCTGCCGAACCGTGTCGACCTTGAGAACGTCGGAGCTTCCTTGGGAAGGGCGGGGCGGGTTCCAGATAGGGCGTGGAAGCGCAGAAGCCCGCCAGGAATATGTAGATCCAAGCATTGCCTACCAAGGAGCCTTCGTCCGAAGTGGCCGTCAAAGTCAGCCGTCTGAGACAGGCGGAGATCTCGGAAGGGAAACCAAATGCACCCGGCGAGTCCCCGTCGGTGCATCCATTCCGCTCACCGTCAGATGTGTCGATGCCATGCTCCTCCTTGGAAGGCCAATGCCAAAACAGAGCCCCGAAACGACTTCATGACAGAAGAATCAGATATCAGATCTGCGAACGCAAACATTCGTGCAAGCACTGTCTGGACAATTGTGCTCGGCTTTGCCGCGGATCCGTTGATGCGTTGGAGCTGGCCTGACCCAAGGCAATACCTTAGAAGCATGCCTCAGTTCATTGACGCCTGTGGGGGCCGAGCATTTGCACATGGCACAGCCTACGTCGCGGGAGAGATTCGTGGCGCGGCCCTGTGGCTGCCTCCCAACGTGCAGCAAGATGAGGAGGCATTGGATGCAATCATGGCGCTATCCCTGCGCCCGGAGATTACCGAGGATATGGCACACTTGCGGCGGAGAATGGCCGAACATCGTCCCCACGAGCCACATTGGTATCTGCCACTCATTGCCGTCGATCCGAACTGGGTCGGAAAAGGGCTTGGCACGTTGCTGATGAACTACGCCCTTCAACGATGCGATGAGGACGGCATTGTTGCCTACCTCGAAAGTTCGAACCCTGAAAACATTCCCTTTTACCAACGTCACGGCTTCAAGGTCGTTGGTGAGATACAACACGGTTCTTCGCCGCCGCTCACGCCAATGTTGCGAACGGCTTCATTCCGACCCAGCAAGGCCGCGCCGCCGGATCGGCTCGTCACCCAGACTCAAGCATAGCTCCGCCTCATCCCGTTAGGATTGATTGCCAATAACCTGACATGACCGCGTTCGGTCAGGACGGCTTATGTTCGCGGCCAGACAACTGAGCACGTGAGGCGGCTCGCCGGGCCTGCGAAAAGCATACCAATCGTCTCTTCGGCAAAGTTGGCACGTCTGATGTGAGAGCTGGCGGGGTCAAATCCACTAAGCTGGGATATTGCCACGGGCGGCTGCATCGATTTGCGGTCGGGCTCCAGACAATTTTTGATCTAAGGCCACAGAAAGCGATGAATGGCGAGACGCGTATGGCTACCGAAACCCGATCCGGCCCAACTCAATTCGCGGACCGCGAACCGATCGATGCCAACATTCAGGATGTCCAGGGTTGCTGTTCCCCTGTTGGAGAATTTGCGACGCCACTTCCAAAGGTTTGAGCACATCTTGGCCGATCGCAGGCGCTGGGTCGTCGAGCGCACCTTTGCGTGGCTCGGCAGATGTGGGCATCTCTGCAAAGACTTCGAAGGTTCCGCCGCTACCGAGCTCGCCTGGCCGCTCGTCGCCCATCTGAGGCTCCTAACTCGCCGATTGGCCAGGCCTTGAGACATCTATGTTTTTTGAGTGAGGCTCTCAGGACAGGCGCTCGGCGAATTTCGAACCTCGACCTCGGGGCTGCTCCAACTGGTTAACTTGACTGTGCCGTCTTGACGAGTCTGGGCAAAGGCTTCTATATGTGGTGTCGTAGTGGTTTTAAATTCGCATATATGGTGGCACGGTGTTAGGGGGGAACCCATTGTGTCGGCAGCGGCTATTCCGAGGCATTAGCGCGACAGCGCTGGGAAGGCCGACAGCCGCAGCGACCCGCGAGCCAGGAAACCTACCGCGACAGAACCCATGTCCTCGGGCGGGGTGCCCGGTGGGTCGCTTGCAGCCGGGGACATTTGCCCGGTCCCCTCGCAAGTCGTCCGCACGGTCCCAGCCCCCAAATATCACGGGGTTGCCGATGTCGGCGTCTTACGATTTCGATCAGTATGGTCATCTCATTGAGCTGCCGAGTGTGCGGCAGCCCTCAGCGCAGGCAAAGCCTACCACACCTGAACTGTGTCTTGTGCAGCCCCCAGCATTGCCGGCTCCCCTGCCGAGGCCCCCCGCGCGATCGCCAACTCCGTCTGACCTTTCGCTCGATCGGTCGCGCGACGACCTGCTGACCTCGTTTGGTAGGCTGACGCTGACCGACCGCTATCTGCTCGCCGGCGAAGGCCTCCAGGACATGTTCGCCCGAGTGTCTTGCGCCTTCGCGGACAATGTTGCGCATGCCCAACGTCTATATGATGCGATGTCTCGGCTGTGGTTCATGCCGGCCACACCGGTGCTCTCCAACGGCGGCACGACGCGCGGCCTTCCGATCTCGTGCTTCCTTAACTCAGTGTCGGACTCGCTCGAAGGCATCGTCGGCACCTGGAACGAGAACGTCTGGCTTGCTTCCAATGGCGGCGGCATCGGCACCTACTGGGGTAATGTTCGCTCAATCGGCGAGAAGGCGAGGGGCGGCGTCACCTCGGGCATCATCCCGTTCATCCACGTCACGGACGGCCTCACGCTGGCGATCAGCCAGGGCTCGTTGCGGCGCGGCTCGGCGGCGGTCTATCTCGATATCCACCATCCCGAGATCGAGGAGTTCCTCGAGATCCGCAAGGCGTCTGGTGACTTCAACCGCAAGAGCCTCAACCTACATCACGGCATCAACGTCACCGACGAGTTCATGTGTGCCGTGGGCGCCGGCACCGCATTCGCTCTGCGCAGCCCGAAGACTAACGAGGTCGTCCGCGAGATCGACGCCCGCCAGCTGTGGCAACGCATCCTTGAGAACCGGCTGCAGACCGGCGAGCCTTATCTCTTGTTCATCGACACCGTGAACCGTGCGCTCCCCAAGCACCAGCGCGAGCTCGGCCTCGAGGTCTCGACCTCCAACCTGTGCAGCGAGATTACCCTGTCGACCGGCATCGATCATCGCGGCGAGGAGCGCACCGCGGTTTGCTGCCTGTCGTCGCTCAACCTCGAGACCTGGGACCAGTGGAATGAGGAGCCCGGCTTCATAGAGGACGTCATGCGCTTCCTAGACAACGTGCTCACGCACTTCATCACGGTGGCGCCGGACGGAATGAAGCGTGCCCGCTACGCCGCCCTGCGCGAGCGCTCCGTTGGCCTCGGCGTCATGGGCTTCCACTCGTTTCTCCAGGCCAAGGGCATTCCAATGGAGGGTACCTTGGCCAAGTCATTCAATCTGAACATGTTCCGAAAACTCCGTCGCGAAGCCGACGCCGCATCCGTGGCGCTCGCTCGCGAGCGTGGCCCGTGCCCGGATGCCCTGGAACGCGGCGTGATGGCGCGCTTCAGCCACAAGATCGCAATCGCGCCGACCGCCTCGATCAGCATCATCTGCGGGGGCACCAGCGCCTGCACTGAGCCGATCCCGGCCAACATCTACACCCACAAGACGCTATCCGGCGCCATCTCGGTGCGCAATCCGCACCTCGCTAAGGTGCTGGCCGCGAAAGGCGCCGACACCTCGGCGACCTGGGAGTCGATCATCGCGCACGACGGATCGGTCGCCCATCTCGACGTCCTGTCGGAGCACGAGAAAGCGATCTTTCGCACCGCCTTCGAGATCGACCAGCGCTGGATCGTCGAGCTTGCCGCCGACCGCGCCGCGTTGATTTGCCAGAGCCAGTCGATCAACCTCTATCTGCCGGCCGACGTCGATAAGTGGGACCTCCACATGCTGCACTGGACGGCGTGGAAGCGTGGGGTGAAGAGCCTCTACTACTGTCGATCAAAGTCGATCTCGCGCGCGGCGTTCGCCGGCAAGATTGCCGGGGATGCAACGCCGACGCAGCAGCCGGCGCGGCAGCGCACCGACTATGAGGAGTGCCTCGCATGTCAGTGATCGATCTATCGCGCGCCGATCCGCGCACGTTGATCGGCAAGGGACGCGTCGGCCTCCTTGACTCGACCGGCAGCTACGACGTCGATCGCTATGCCTGGGCTTACGAGTTCTGGAAGCGCCAGCAGCAGACCCACTGGATGGGCGAGGAGGTGCCGCTCGGCGCCGACCTCAACGACTGGGCTTCGGGCCGCGTCACCGACAGCGAGCGCGCGCTGCTCACCCAGATCTTCCGTTTCTTCACTCAGTCGGACATCGAGGTCGGCGACAACTATTTCAAGCGGTACATTCCGATCTTCCAGCCACTCACCGTCCAGATGATGATGGCCGCTTTCACTAACATGGAGACGGTTCATATCGACGCCTATGCCCTGCTACTCAAGACGCTCGGTATGCCTAAGACCGAGTTCGAGGCATTCCGCGGCTATGCGCAGATGCGCGCCAAGGCGGACTACATGCACGAGTTCGGCGTCGACAGCGTGGCGGATGTCGCCCGTACCCTGGCGATGTTCGGCGCCTTCACCGAAGGCATGGCCTTGTTCGCCAGCTTCGCCATGCTGCTCAACTTCCCACGCCACAACAAAATGAACGGCATGGGACAGATCGTAAGCTGGTCAGTGCGCGACGAGAGTCTCCACTGCGAGGGCATCATCAAGCTATTTCACGAATGGCACCGCGAAACCGGCGCGGTGACGCGCCCCGTCCGCGACGACATTGTCGACGTAGCCAAGACCATGGTGAAGCTGGAGGAGAACTTCGTCGAGCTCGCCTTCGGCCTTGGCAAGATCGAGGGGATGCTGCCTGAGCATATCCACGCCTACGTCCGCTACGTCGCCGACTGGCGACTGGCCCAACTCCGGATTGCCCCGGTCTTCGGCTTCTTCGAGGCGAAGGAGGGCGGGTTCACCCAGCTCAAGGCGCATCCGCTGCCGTGGCTCGTCGAGATTCTCAATGGCGTCGAGCACGCCAATTTCTTCGAGCAGCGCGCCACGGAGTACTCCAAGGCGGCGAGCCGCGGCAGCTGGGACGGCGAAGACGGGGTGTGGGCGACTTTCGGCCGTATCTAGCCCATTTTATTCATGCTAGCGGCATTGACAGCGGCAGGCGCCGATAGTCGTCGCCGTCACCCGCCAGCATGACAAAGGCATAGAACCGGACCTCCTCATCGTGGCGTCTTGATTGCAGCGCGACAAAGCCGGACACACAGATGGTTTGTTGGGTTAAGCCGGTACATGCGCTCCATTGCTGATGGCGGCTAGGGTTTACAGTATTTCCGCAGGTCGGTGAGGTGGGTCTCGTCAACCACCTTCATGAAGTCAATCAGCGCAACACGGCTACGCCCTTGAGCAGACGAATGTTCTCGATGATCGCCACGGCCGCCCCCCTCTTAGGGCTAGAGGGGATTACTATCACGCAATCGGAAGTTGTAAAGAGGGGCAACCCTGTCAAAGGGGGTCATCTTCATTGCAGCCCGGTCGGATCAGGCAAACCGATTTGTTCTTCATCCCCCTTCGCGTTTGATTTCGTCGCCGACCCACTGGCGGTCTTCCTCGGCCGTGGCTTCGCGGAGGTGATCTACTACGAGCAGACGCTGGCAATGCGGCTCGGATGACAGCCGCGTTTCTGTCCTAACACAAGAGTTCCGCTTCAGCGCTGCCGATCCACCTCTCGAGATTTTGCATCCGCTCTCCGAGGCGCTCCCAATTGATCCGCGCCAGCGGGGGTTCGGCAGGCTGATCGGGCGCAGAGATCGGCAGCGACGATGACGCAAGCCATCACGTCGTCGACGTTATGTCCCACCCTCGCACGAGCGCCGCTTCGACCGCTCGTCGGCCTTTCGTCCGAGGTGGCCAGTGCGGCCTCGACCTGGTCGACCAAGTCGTAGCACGAAGGTGCGCCCGGCTCGCACCTCGGCTCGCATTTCAGTGCGCTGCCTGTGCGATGAGCGTGCTGCGGCCGACCGGAACGATTGTAATCGATGACCTGTGTCTCCCTAAGCGAGGGCCGGGTTAACTACGACGGTCGACAAAACTATTTTTTGCCTCATCATTCTCCGACGGCCGGAAAGCCGACGGTGATGCAGGTGGAGGCACGGGGCCGGGAAATCGGCGCAGCCAGCCACTAAGCGGCTGGCGTTCGACCACGGCAGCACGCTTGAGTTCGCCGCGATCTCGCCGTGGCGCTGCGTCATAACCAGATCAGCCAGATTCCTTTGAACCACGCCTAACCAGCTCGAGCCGATGTACCGACAAGAAGCCGATAGCGCTATTGATGCGAGTCCCTGTTGCCAAGGTTTCTATGCCGCGATGCGGCTCAGGATATTGGTGCGAACCCGCGCCATTTTGGCGAAGATCGATCAATAGGTCGTGGCGATCACGCCACCCCACCGGTAGTTCACACGGACCAAGCCGATATCGACGTCCTGACCGATACGGGCAGTCCCTGCAAAAGTGCCCACCGGAACACCCACGAGTCCGGGTGAAAAAAAGAAATCCACATCCCGACGACCCATGAACAGGTGGTCGTATTCAACGCCGATGGACCAGTTCGGAGCAAAGCCAAATTCAAGGCCCGCCCCTACCGTGCCGCCCCAACGAGTTTCGCTGCCGTTGTCGATAGTGAGCCCGGTCGCAAAATCGGAGACCCGGTATTTGTCACGGACGACTGCAGCCCCACCTCTTACATAGAGCAGCACGTTATTCCAAGCATAGCCGACTTGGCCCGTGAACAGGCCGAATGCATCAAGCGTGGAGTCATCCCGGACGCCTGCGAAAGCAAGGTTCGCGTTGGAGCCCTTGAAATCGGCCCAATTGCCCTGCGTCTCCAGACCGAACACCGAGTTCGCTATTTGCCAGCGGTAGCCGATGTGACCGCCCACCGTGCCTCCCGTCGCATGATGGCGCCCCATGCCAACGGGCGGAGCGACGACCACGCCGCCGGCGTTGACCACGTCCCAGCACTGCCGACGTAGAAGCCGCTCCAATCATAGATCGGAATGACCGCCGGAGGCGCTTTGAAGTAAGGCCGCGCGGCCGGATCAACGGCAGAGGCAGGAGCAGCCAGCGTGTTGAGGGCTACCGTGCCCGCTAGCAATTTTTTTATTCTTCTGAATCCCAGTTTCGAATTCGACGCCCCCGACGGGATATTGACGACGATTGCCACGTTTCCGCCACCTCCATCAACTGCAAGGGTTGGTAGTTGACGGGGTCGCAAGCGCCGCCTGAGCGGCCGGTCGATGGGCAAAGTGCATGTCGGGTCGGTCGCGGATGCTGTCCGCCGACTGTTGATTAAGTGGCTTGACCCGAAAATGTCTAATCGCGGTTACCCGTCCTGCGCGGCTTCGAGCACATCAGCATGACAAGAGTCAGCGCATCGACAGCGAGTCAGTTTCCTGATTGCAGCTGCTCCGCGTGTCCTCGTTCCGCCCGTATCGACCGTTCGTCGGCCATTGGATGCAAGTGTTCCCGCTTACGGCGAAGCTTCGACGGACGAGCCGCATTCAATCCATTTCGTTCCGGGCGGACGATGCATCCGCAGTAAGACGGAGGCGTGTGTAGGGGCCGGCGATAAGGCTCGGCGCCGCATCGAGTTAAGAGTCCAGAATTTCTTGCTGCGGCTGGCCTTCTCGATCACGGCCAGTACCCTCTTCGATACATGAAATTTGAGCCGCGAAACAGGCCGAGCGACATCCCGAGAACTGGCTATTCCAGGAGCTCTCACAGAACTCCCAGCCGAGTTCGGTATTGAACGACTGCGCTCGGAGCGGCCGACTACGGCACCCATCTCCAACAGCCACGTGAGCCGGTTGCTGGAAGACCGGGCGCCGTGTCGTCTTCGCCTTCATCGTCACCGAGTTCGATGCAGAAGCTGCAACGGCGCAGTTCGGCAAGGTCGCCGATCCGCTCCGTCCCAAACTCGAAGCGGCGATGATCCCTGAGTGCGCTCTCGCGCATCCGAAGCTGAGCAAAGGCGTCAAACGAACGGCGCCTTCGAGAGCTATCGCACGCTCGATCCCGTGGCTCTGCTGGCGGAGATGAGGGACGCCAAGATCGAGCTCGGCACGCGTATCGGCGCCCGGCCGCCCCTTGCTTGCTGCCAACGGAGGGAGAGGCTACTGCGATAAGAAATATCATGTCTTGTCGATACGGGCTTAGTCGTGTCGCGTGATCATTTTCATTCACGACGCATCCTCGATTGTCGAATTAGCGAACCAGGTTCAAGGCATTCGCTTTTGCGGAAAATGCTACCCCCTGCGCCGAAATGTTACTGTCCGCTGCAATCGATTTGGTTCGGCTTGATACCCCGGAACTGTCCACGCAAGGCTGTGACTGTGATTTGTTTTGACGGGGTCTTCGTTGGCCCACCACGCATCATATTCATACGCTGATTTCGGGAGGGAGCGACCGATAAGCATCTCGATGTCGGCAAAGGTCATCTTGAGCGAGGCAGAGCTGTTTGCGACCAGCTTGTCTCTCAAAGGGTTATAGATCGACATCGGGCTCCCCCATCCAACGATCTCATATTATATAGCCAATCCGGACTTTTCGTCACCAATTGCGGATTTTGTCCGATATTTGTCGGTTTTCGTTCGCAGCGGCACTGACGCCGCCGCGACATCATGTCGAGCAGCAGCCACGTCTGCGCCGAAGGCAGGCGGACGTACCACCTTTTACGGCCCTGAACATCGGCCTGAGCGGCTCTCGAGCAATGAAGCTACCGAAACGATATAGCCTATCCGGAGACTTTCGTTCATCTCGATGTGTTAGGCCCGCTGGCATTGGCATATGTTCGAAGAAAAGCGCGAAGCCGTGCCTGCCATTGAGATGCCGGTTTCGGCTCTTGTGCTACAGCATCGCAAGTGGGCCGCCGGTCGGGTGGAGATATCCTCCGGTGGCCCTGACGGTCAGTTTCAATGCGCTGTCATGCTTTTAAGCGGCTAGCGTGGCCGCCATGGATCCGACAGGTGCATGCAGACGCTCGCCCCGCAGCACAGGGGAATTGCGGCTTTACCAGAATTAAGCAGCGCCTCGATGAGGCGACCCAAGCCCAGCAACAGGAACGCTGGTGCTTGAAATCGCCCTCAGGCCTCGGAGCTTCTCGGCGGCGCTCCAACTACTGAGAGCCTCGTGTGTTAGATACGTCGCGGCCAATTCATTCCAGGATCTCACGACCTGATTCCAGCTCTCTTTTCGGGCGGGCAAGAGCTCAAGCATCCTTTGCGCCTTGCGGGCAGCGGCAAACCTCCCGTCTCGCGTAGCGTCTTTCAGAATTCTCCGCACCAACACTTCGGTTCGCTTCCATCCGGCGCCCGTCGATCTATCCTCGGCCAAGGAAGCGAAGTACACTCGAAAGGTCAGGGCACGTTCGGCGGCGATGCCCGATGCCAAGCTTGGCTCGTTCAACCATCGGTAAAGAGACTCGAGCTGCTCCGAGTCGCCGAGCGTGAAAGTGTCATCATCCCCGAAAACCAAGAATGTCGCGAAACCGGCGATCTCAAGTTGCATGCCCAAATCTTGTGAGTCCAGCCAACGGGTGATTGCTTCTAGTGGAGACATAGCTTTGCTCTCCTGTGGGGTTGATCGCGATTCAGCCCGGAGGACACCGCGCGGGTCAACTACAAGAATTTGTAGCTGACGGAAATAAAGAGCTGTCAGGCGTGCCGCCGCTATGGTGTTTCTGCATTGAACGGAGGGATTTCCGAAGGACGGCTGAGCAGCGCCACCCCGCGCCGACGACTTGCAAATTCCGAGCCTCGTTACTCCAAGAGGCGCTTGTTCGATTGGAGAAGATTCGGCGGCTTGCGATATCCGTTGGAACATCAAGGACGAGCCCAACCCCGACCAGCTCGAAGGAATTGACGCTCTGAAGCACGGTCGCTAGGGCAAGGTTGTAATCTTTGAGGCGATCAGCGAACATGACGGATGTGCGGATTGACACTTCGACGTGGGAGCGCGAGTACGGGAAGAAGCCAAGCGGGCGCCGCTATCGGCGCTTCCGGATCATATCGCCCAGTATTGCAGTCAAAGACTATTAATTAAGAACGGAGATCCCAATGACGTTCCCCAGGGCGTGCAGGGGGGCAATAGAAAGGGCGCGGCAACGCGGTTCGGCTCAAATCGTGCTGCTACCGTGAGGGACCCTGACGAGTTTGACGATCGAACGCATGTTTTCCCGAGGGCTGAGACGGAACAAGAGCTTGGGATCACGGTCATAATGGAAAAGTGGATCGTCTCCCAATCCGTCATCAATCCAGCCTTTGACTCTAACGAGAGAGAAAAGACTGGCTAGCAGCTAGGCGACATCTCGCTCTCGACACTCGATCTCGCCGATTGCAGCCGCGATCGCTCGTGAATAAGGGAAGCGACCAAGGCCCGGCAGTTGGTCTCCCCGGTCACAGCAACAGTCCAGCCCTATCACTACAAGGCGCTGCTCCTTCCGAGCCCACCAAATTCGGTAGTTGAGGCGACCGCGGCAGATTTGCAGAGTAAGGCCATCTGTCGATCACAGGGGCGAGGCCGGAGCAAGCTTTATGGCTGGCGTTCAATACTTCGTGTCGCGCCATAAAGGCCGGTGGAAGGTTGCGCTCAATTTTGAGTACTCCGGCCCCTACGCCACTGAGGAAGAGGCGACCGCGTCGCCGTCGACGCCGCGGCAGGGCACGTCGCTCAGGTTCTCGTTCAAAGGGAAACCACCAATTTAGAATCGAGTGGACATATGGCCACGACCCATACCCCCACCAGCCAGCTAATCGCTGACCACATGAGATCGGCGCCGACCTTTCCCGCCACGCCCGCCCCGCAACACCAAAGCGCGTGGCATCAGCAGGGCGGAATCTCACACCGAACACTTATCCACTTTCCGACCGCGCTTCTGAGGCCGGCCCTGTCGAGCGCTGCCGTGCCAGGTTCTGCAGCGGGCGTGCCCTTGGTCTGCGTGGGGAACAAGGCGTTCGTCGCAGGTCAACAAGATCGGCGGCGTCAGCGACGCCAGCATCTACAAATGGAAGGCCAAGTTCTTTCAGCGTCGAGCCTTGCAACGGAAGCGCGCGGTTTCGTCGCGCCTAGAGTAGAATATTAACATTGCAACCGTCTAGGTTGTGTGCGACCATAGGCTTGGGTCTCAGAAACCGAAGACAGCATCAGTGGCCATCAATGGGCCAGCGTGCTAACAGCCCCGTTCGGCGGGGACGGTGCGCCCGTGTCCAAGGGCACCCCAAAAGCACATTGGCCGGTCACGATTACGGTTTCTGAACCCCGGCAGCCAGTCCGCTACCGGCATCAGAGCTAAAAGCAAAATCCATGAACCATCAGCGAATCTCGCGCCGCGTCGTGGCGATCGCTCGCGTCTGTAGTCTCGAAGTTCTGCACGACAACGAAACATCTCAGCAGAGGGCCGACCGGTTGATGGCACCGCACAAGCGGGGCAACCGTTGTCCGTTGTCAAATGATTTGAGGCTGATTAGGCGGCTGGCGAAAGGAGCGTCGGGCTCCTCAGGGGCTAGAGTTTAAGCGGCCTGCACTCGATGCTGCAAGCGAAGGTTGCGTCTCATCGGCGCTATCCTGCTCGAGCGGCGCCCAAGTTGAGCACCCGCAAGCAAGAGTCGCACGGGCGCATGTCCGTCGTCACGACGATACCCAAGGAAAAGGCGAAGGGGTTTGTTCGCAGGCTCGCTGAAGCTCTTTCCGGCAATCATAGTCAACGGCCCCGGGTTTGCCGGAGGCCATTTGGTTTAAGTTATGCCGCCTTGGCTGGTTGTTCCAGCATGGCGTAGTAGCGTTGCTCGGCTTCGGCCGGCGGGATGTTTCCGATGGGCTCCAGGAGCCGCCGGTTGTTGAACCAGTCGACCCATTCGAGAGTGGCGAACTCGACGGCCTCGAAGCTGCGCCATGGCCCGCGCCGATGGATCACCTCGGCCTTGTAGAGACCGTTGATGGTTTCGGCAAGAGCGTTGTCATAGGAATCTCCGACGCTGCTGACAGACGGCTCGACGCCAGCCTCAGCCAGGCGCTCGGTGTACTTGATGGATACGTACGTTAAAGTGCTGGTCAAGAAAGCTGACGTTTCATCGAAATGACTTTGGCTACCCTACAGGACATGAATTGCCGGAGAGCTGCCTAGTCGAACTCCTTCGCCGCTGATGTTCACGAGTTTAAGTAGGCCTTGTTGACCAGACCGTCGCCGAAGACCGGGGCTGACCGCCTTTGTCCCCGAGAGAGTCGTGCGGCACTCAACCCTCCCACTCTAGAAGCGCGCGTATGCGTGCAGCGATCCGCCGCGCGTCGTTCGGCCTAAGATTGGGCTTCACGCTGTCGAGGATGCCTAACACTGCCCGAGCCTCCTCGGCATCAAATGTCGCGACTTGGCGATCTGCCAGGCTCAAAGACTGATCGGCCGCCCGGGCCTGATTGGCTGTAAGCACCTCAAGCGCTTGCGACCGTAGGGCCGTGATGTGCCGCTCGAATATATGCATCCTTTGGCCCCATGGTTGGGAGTTAGCGGCCACGTGGCTCGGCGCTCAATCTGAGAGAAGAAGAAGCGCTGTCCCTACCACGCGCGCCGCTAACTCCACCGCCAGCTTCGGGAGGGAAGAAGGCTGTCGGTAGGATACATCCACCGCAAAAAGCCGTGGCACAACTACCAGAACTGGTTGCCGCATCACAGTCACGGTCGCCTGGCAATGGGGGCGCGACTCGGCGCCGAGAAGGATGCAAGGCAACCTACTGGGATTGGTCGGCACACTAACCCACGGCCGAGGTCCACACTGAGGCTCTTTTTTCTTGCAGATGGGAGAGACCCGAGTGACCAGCCGCATACGAATTCAATGCATCAACAAGACTGACAGGCAGAACCCTCACGAGCGAATCAAAAACGTTGGCGGAGTAAACCCGGACGGGTCTAGGTGGAAGCAATCCGTCGATCACACGATCAAAGAAATCGAAAACGGTGTATGGGAGTTCTATGTCGAGGAAAAGCGCACGGCCGATGTGATTGTGGCCGTCCACAACGGGCACAAGTACATCAAGACGAAGGCCGACGGCATTCAACCGGACAATTTGCTTTCACTCCCTGAGTGCCCCTAATTGTCGCAAGGATAAAGTTCATTGGCGATCCGGCTGATCAGTAGTATAATTTTGATAGAGCGCCTCCCGAGAGTCACTTGAAAAGGTTGGACGTGTACGCTCCTATCTGCCAGCCTTCCGTTCTGAGGTCAGCCAGGCTGGGAGCGGATCGCTCGATGCGGTCTCCCCGGTAGGCAGACCGGACGCCCGGTCCAGATACCAATCAATCGCCTTGCGATCCCAACGCTGAGTGCCGGGGATAGCCTCCGGTACCAAGCCCTTCTTAATCCACGTGTTGAACGCGTCCTTGGAGCACCCGCAATAGGCGGCTGCGTTGGCCTTAGTGAGGCCCCGAGGTGCGATCTGATCGGCGCGTAGTATCCGCTCCGAACGTCTCAGCTCTGCGGGCGAAGGTCTGTCACGCTGATGATCACCGTCCATTTGGACCTATGGTAGAAGTTAGCGGCAACGTGACTCCGCGCCCGAGCTGGAATGAGAGGCGCTGTCCCTACCACGCCCCGCCAACTTCAACATGGCCAGCGTCAAGCGACTGAAGCTGACGGCGGAAAGTATCGTCCGGGAAAGCCCGTGGCGCAACTACCAGGACTGGTTGCCGCCAGACGCTTGGGCGATCAGTCTCAGCGACCGGAAGCAACGCGGGCACGGCTCGGCGCCAGGTCAGGATAAGAATCGGGCGTTGTCCCTACCGCGCCCGCGCTGCAATTGAGATTAGCGGTGACGTGACTCGGCGCTCTAGCCCCCTCGCGTACACCGGGGCACGCACTGTCCCTGCCACGCGCCGCTAAGCTCAATGGCTGAGTATTCGGGCTAGCTTTCCAAAAGCTGACAAAGATCCGCGCGGAAAATTTACAAACGAAAAGCGGCCCGCTTGGGCCGTTCAAAGCTCAATCTGTTGTGGGCAATCATGCAGCCACGCAAAGACGCTCGCTAGACTGTAAGGCCGTGCGACTTCATGGCCGTCAAGCTTAATGGGGTGATCTTCGATAAGATAGAATTGCCCGTCGGCTGTTCTGACCATCCGATCTCTTAGCTCAAACCACACGCCCGTCGGCCACCTTTTATAGGATACTCGCGTCGCGAAATGGACCGCTTCAGCAATGTCCCGCGCGCGCAAATGCCTTAAAGGCTTAGCCTTTGGTGCCATGATTTCCTCGTCGGCTCAAGAGCCGCGCGGATGCGACTCGGCGCCTTTATCGGCTGGGGGGCTTAGATAGAGGCGCTATCCCTGCGGCATCCGCACTGCCCCGTGAAGTTAGCCCCTCGGATCATAAAGGCTAACCCACACCCTGCTTTCCCATGAACCTTAATCCGCTGGGAGCTGAAGTGCGGTTTAGCGAGAAAGCCGCCGTGCGTGGCCTACCTAAATTGATAGGCCAGACTGAGCGACTTAACGCCGCTCAGCCTGCCAGTATTTCAGCCTCGGTCTTTTGCAGATCGATCAGGCCGCATTAAAAAGGCGTTCGGCCCGCTTACGATCAGTGGCAGCCGCATCACGACGGCGGGTCGGATTGGCGCTCAGCCAATCTATTGCCCGCTTACGGCCGATTGGCGTCACGATTTCAGACACTCCCGGCT
>NZ_JADYVV010000106.1:0-20921 GCF_020194035.1 Bradyrhizobium sp. BRP56 | reverse complement strand
GGGTGGGGGTGCCTCCGCGCAGAGTCTTTCAGCGGAGAGAGCCCCCACCCGCCGCGCTCCGGACGACGCGTCGCTTCGCTCGTCGCGCGTCGGCCTCTCCCCCAAGCGGGAGAGGCGAAGGAGCCGCTAATGCGCCTCGTCCCAATTGTTCGCGGCGCGGGCGTCGACCTGCAGCGGCAGCGACAGGATCACCGCCGGGAAGGGGGCGTCCTGCATCACCTTCTGCACCACCGGCAGCGTCGCCGCGACCTCGTCGTCGGGCACCTCGAAGATCAGTTCGTCATGCACCTGCAAGAGCATCTGCGCCGAGAGCTTCTTCTCGGTGAGCGCGTCCTCGACGCGGATCATGGCGCGGCGGATGATGTCGGCCGCGGTGCCCTGCAAGCGCGCATTGATCGCGGCGCGCTCGTTGAAGGCGCGCACCGAGGCGTTGGAGGCCTTGATGTCGGGGTAGTAGCACTTGCGCCCGAACAGCGTCGTCACATAGCCGTTGCGGCGGCAGAAGTCCTTGGTCTCGTCCATATAGGCGCGGATGCCCGGGAAGCGCTCGAAGTATTTCTTGATGTAGGCCGAGGCCTCCTCGCGGGCGATGCCGAGCTGGTTGGCGAGGCCGAACGCCGAGATGCCGTAGATGATGCCGAAGTTGATCGCCTTGGCGCGGCGGCGCACCTCGCTCGGCATGTCCTTGATCGGCACGCCGAACATTTCGGAAGCGGTCATGGCGTGAATGTCGAGCCCGTCGCGGAAGGCCTGGCGCAGCACCGGCACGTCGGCGATCTCGGCAAGCAGCCGCAATTCGATCTGCGAGTAGTCGGCTGACACCAGCTTGTGGCCCGGCGTCGCGATGAAGGCGCGGCGGATCTTGCGGCCGTCCTCGGTACGAACAGGGATGTTCTGCAGGTTCGGCTCGTTCGACGACAGCCGGCCCGTCGTGGTCGCGGCCAGCGCGTAGGTGGTGTGGACGCGATGGGTCTGCGGATTGACGTAGGTCGGCAGCGCGTCGGTGTAGGTCGATTTCAGCTTCGAGACCTGGCGCCACTCCAGGATCTTCTTCGGGAATTCGTGGCCTTGCTCGGCGAGCTCGTCGAGCACCTGCGCGGTGGTCGACCACGCGCCGGTCTTGGTCTTGCTGCCGCCGGGCAATCCCATCTTGCCGAAGATGATGTCGCCGATCTGCTTCGGGCTGCCGACATTGACCGGTTCGCCGGCGATCTCCTGGATCTCGGCCTCGACGCGCGCCGCGGTCTGGGCGAAATCGCCCGACAGCCGCGACAGCACCTGGCGGTCGATCGAGATGCCGCGCCGCTCCATCCGCGCCAGCACCGAGACCAGCGGCCGTTCCAGCGTCTCGTACACCGTCGCCATCCGCTCGGCGACGAGACGCGGCTTCAGCACCCGCCACAGCCGCAGGATCACGTCGGCGCTTTCGGCCGCATATTCGCTGGCCTTGTCGATCGTGACCTGATCGAAGGTCAGCTTGCCCTTGCCGCTGCCGACGAGGCCGCCGTAATTGACGACGGCGTGGCCGAACCAGCGCTCGGCGAGCGCCTCCAGCGCATGCGAGCCGCGGCCGGCATCGAGCGCGTAGCTCATGAGCTGCGCATCGTCGACGTTGCGCAGGGTAATTCCGTGCTGCGCCAGAATCACCGAGGTGAACTTGACGTTGAAGCCGACCTTCTGGATTCCGATGGACTCCAGCAGCGGCCTCAGCGCCGCCAGCGCCTCGGCGGTCTTGACCTGGCCGGGTGCGAGGCCGGCATCGAACAGGCCCGCGCCACCGCCGGCCTGCCGGTGGCTCAGCGGGACGTAACACGCATCGTTTGGCGCCAGCGCCAGCGCAAGGCCGGCGAGCTCGCCCTGCATCGGGTCGATCGATTCCGACATCGCCTCGATCGCGACATAGCCGGTGTCGGGCAAACGGGCGATGAAGGCGTTGAGCTGATCGAGACTGCCGATCGCCTGATACGCCTTGCGGTCGAAGCCGGTCTTGCGGATCGCCTCGCCGCGGGCCTCGGCCAGCGTTGCCGGCGTGCCCTTGCGGTTCGAATTCTTGTCGTCGCGCGCGCCGGTCGGCTTGGCTTTCGGCAGCGGCGCCGCGGCCGATGCCGGAGCGTCTGCGGGCGCCGGCGTCACGTCCGACGGCGGCAGCGGCGAGAACACGCTCGCGCCGCTCTTGTTGCCGGGATCGGCATCGACATTGGCCGGGTCGATCTGCGCGTAGTCGGCGACACGGCGGGTGAGGGTGGTGAACTCCATCGCCTTGAGGAAGGCGATCAGCCGGCGCGAGTCGGGCTCGTTCACGGCGAGCTCGTCGAGCGGCACTTCGAGCTCGACCTTGTCGTCGAGCAGCACGAGCTGGCGCGAGATCCGCGCCTTCTCGGCGTTCTCGAGCAGCGCCTCGCGCCGCTTCGGCTGCTTGATCTCGCCGGCGCGGAACAGCAGCTGATCGAGATCGCCATATTCGATGATCAGCTGCGCGGCGGTCTTGACGCCGATGCCGGGCACGCCGGGCACGTTGTCGGTGGAGTCGCCGGCCAGCGCCTGCACCTCGACCACCTTCTCCGGCGGCACGCCGAATTTCTCGATCACCTCGTCGCGGCCGATGCGGCGATCCTTCATCGTGTCGTACATCACGACCTTGTCGTTGACGAGCTGCATCAGATCCTTGTCCGATGACACGATCGTCGTGATTGCGCCGCGCTCGCCGGCGAGCCGCGCATAGGTCGCGATCAGATCATCGGCCTCGAAGCCGACCTGCTCGAGGCAGGGCAGTTCGAAGGCGCGCACCGCCTCGCGGATCAGCGCGAATTGCGGGATCAAATCGTCGGGCGCCGGCGGCCGGTGCGCCTTGTAGTCGGGATAGAGCTTGTTGCGGAACGTGATCTCTGACTTGTCGAACACGATCGCCAGATGCGTCGGCCGGTTGTCCTCGGGCATGTCGCGGAGCAGCTTCCACAGCATGTTGCAGAAGCCGAGCACGGCGTTGACCTGCAGCCCGTCGGATTTGCGGTTCAGCGGCGGCAGCGCGTGGTAGGCGCGGAAGATGTAGGACGAGCCGTCGACCAGGAAAACATGGTCGCCCTTCGCCGTGGCCTTGGCGGCGACGGGCTTGGGGTCGGTCTTCGATGCGGGCTTGGCGGGGGCTTTGGAGGCTGTTTTCGGCATGGCCGAAACTTAGGGATTTTTGCGCGGATTGACAGCCTTTGCTGTGTGGATTCTGGGTGTGTCGCACAGCCAAATCGATAAATTCGAGGATGATGCAGGGCGTAGTCCCGTCACCTGAGGTGCGAGCGCAGCGAGCCTCGAAGGATCGACGGCCACCAGCCGGGGCCGTGCATCCTTCGAGACGCCGCTTCGCGGCTCCTCCAGCGACAAAGGCGAAGCCTTTGCGCGGGGATGACGGGGACGGCACCGGAATGACTACGCCTTGTCGCCGGTCGGCGAGAACAGGTAGCCGCCGCCGCGGATGGTGCGGATCACCGACGGTTTGGTCGGGTCGAATTCGATCTTGCGGCGGATGCGCATGATGCGCAGGTCGACGGCGCGGTCGAAGGCTTCCGCGTCACGCGCATTGGCGAGTTCCAAGAGCCGCTCGCGCGACAGCACCCGCTTCGGGTTGGCCGCGAACACCTTCAGCAGGCCGAATTCGGACGCCGTCAACGGATGCTCGTTGCCCTCGTCGTCGCGCAGCGCCTGGGCCTCGAGATCGAGCCATTTGGTGCCGAACCGCACCAGCTGCTCCTTTTCGGCCTTCGCGCTCGCCGGTTCCGGCGCCGCCGCTTTCGCCGGCCCGCTCCGCCGCAGCACCGAGCGGATGCGCGCCATCAGCTCGCGCAATTCGCAGGGCTTGGCCACGTAGTCGTCGGCGCCGAGCTCCAGCCCGACCACCCGGTCGATCGGGCTGGCAGTAGCTGTCAGCATGATGACGGGGACGTTGATCTTGCTCTTGAGGTCGCGAATGATCGACAGCCCGTCTTCCTCGGGCATGTTGAGGTCGAGCACCACGAGATCGGGCGTGCAGCCCTCGATCTCCTTGCGCAGGCTCTTGCCGCCATCGCACAGCGTCACGCCGAAGCCGTGCATCTTGAGGTAATCGCCGACCATCTCGCGGGCCGGCGCCTCATCGTCCACGATGAAGATATGCGGGTTCTGGCTCATGATGTCTCTGTCGCCGGCAGTGTAACCGTAAAGGTCGACCCCTGTCCGGGGCCCGGGCTCTGCGCGGTCACATGGCCGCCATGCATGTCGATGATGCGCTTGACAATGGAAAGGCCGAGCCCGGTCGAGCTCTCGCCCGCGGTCGGCTTGGCCGACAGCCGCTGGAACCGGCCGAACAGCCGGCCGAGATCCTCGGGGCTGAGGCCGGGGCCCTGGTCGGCGATCCGGATCACGGTGTCGTCGCCCTCATGGCTGACCGTGACCGTGATCTTGCCGCCGATCGGCGAGTACTTGATGGCGTTGCTCACGAGGTTGTCGATCGCCTCGCGGATGCGGTCGGCGTCGCACATCGTGACGAATTGCTGCGGCCCGGAGACCGAGATGCTCTGCTGCTTGTTGACCGCCGAGGGCAGATTCGCCTCGGTGACCTCGTTGACGAGGGCCGCGACGTCGACCGGCTCGCGGCGGATGGTGATGTCGAAGGCATCAGCCATCGCGTCCGAGATCAGATGGTCGACCATCGAGGTCAGCCGCTTGGTGGCGTCCCTTATGTGCTCGACCTGCGATGTGACGTTTTCCTTCGGCGAGCCGGCGCCGATCAGTTCGGTCAGCATCTCGGTGCGGCCGAGGATGACGCCGAGCGGGTTCTTCAGATCGTGGGCGACGGTGCCGAGGATTTCGTTCTTGAAGCCGTTGGCGCGCTGCAACCGCAGCCATTGCGCCGAGAGCCGCCGGTTGGCCTGCATCAGCGCGCGGGTGCGCTGCGCGACGCGGTCCTCGAGCTGGGTGTTGGCTTCGTGCAGCTGCTGGTAGAGGATCACGTTGTCGAACGCGATCGACAGCCGGCTCGAGAAGATCTCGACCAGCGCACGGTCGGTGTCGGAGAGCTGGCGCTCGGCCTGCAGCAGCACCACGACCTCGCGGCCGCTGCCGGTGCGCGAATAGAGCACGCTGCGGTGGTCGGCGAACTCGTTCTTGCGGCGCTGGAATGCTTCCTCCACCATGTGCCGCAGGTCCGGATCGAGCGCCTTCGACGAGGTGGTGCCGATGAAGCGGCTGTAGCAGCCCGAGCAGGCCAGCACCGAGAAATCGGCCGCCGCCGAATTGCCGTCGTCGCGCAGCACCAGAATGCCGGCGCAGTCGACGTTGAGCAGCGAGGCGAGCTGGGTCAGCACGCCCTCGGCCAGCCGCTGCATCGATTTGAAATCGTACAGCGTCGAGGCCGCGTCGATGATGATCTCGAGCCCGCGCCGCGTCTGCACCATGCGCTCGAGCTGCTGGTAGCTGCGCAGCGCGGCCGTCAGCGACGTGAATAGCTTGTCGGCGGTGAGCTCGGTCTTCGCCTTGTAGTCGTTGATGTCGTATTGCACGATGACGCGCCGCTCCGGCGCCTGGCCGGGCTGGCCGGTGCGCAGGATGATGCGCACGGTCTCGTTCTTGATCTCGTTGCGGATGAACTCGACGAGCTCGAGGCCGGCGACGTCGGTCTCCATGATGACGTCGAGCAGCACGGCCGCGATGTCGGGGTTGTCCCGCATCAGCGTGCGGCCTTCGGCCGCAGAGTAGGCCGAGAGGATCTCCAGCGTCGAACCGTTCAGGTTGTAATCGCTCAGCGCGAAACGGGTGCCTTCATGGACGGCGTGATCGTCGTCGATGACGGCGATCTTCCATTTGCGGGCCGACGAGTCCTCCGGCGGGCTCTCGGTATCGTCGATCAGTTGGAGGACATCGTCCTGTTCGGCCATTGACTGGTTCCGTCGGCTGCTGCGTCAGCGATCGTGGGCTCGCCCTTGGCAGCCCCCTTGGCGATCCTGGGCATGATAATGCGAAAAGTGGTGCCTTGTCCTACCCTTGACTCCAGCATCATGCGTCCACCGAGCTGCTGGGTGACGAGGTTATAGACGATGTGGAGGCCAAGGCCCGTACCACCTTCGTTGCGGCGCGTCGTAAAGAACGGGTCGAACGCCTGCCGCTGCACGTCCGGCGTCATGCCAGCCCCGTCGTCTGCGAAGATGATCTCCACATCGTCGGCGCCGCGCCCGCGCGCCGAGATGGTGATGGTGCCGGAGCGGCCATCGGCAAAGGCATGATTGACGGCGTTGAGGAAAAGATTGGTTAAGATCTGCCCATAGGCGCCGGGATAGCCGTCGATCAGCAGTCCCTCGGGCACATCGACCGACAGCGCGATCGCGGCCTTCTTCAGCACCGGCCGCAGGCTTGCCACGATCTGGTCGGTGGATTCGCTCAAGGCAAACTGGCGGCGCTCGGCATGCGAGCGATCGACGGCGACCTGCTTGAACGACTGGATCAGCTCGCCGGCGCGCGTCAGGTTCGAGACCAGTTGCTGCGATGCGTCACGCGAGGCGCGCACGAATTCGTCGAGCCTGGAGCGGCGCAGCGGCTCGGTCTTCAAATCGTTCTCGAACATCTCGCTGCGGCGGGCAAAGCTCGAGGCCACCGTCAGGCTGATGCCGATCGGGTTGTTGACCTCGTGGGCGACGCCGGCAACGAGGCCGCCGAGCGCGGCGAGGCGTTCGGCATCGATCAGGTTCTGCTGCGCGGTGTTGAGCTCGAGCAGCGCGCTTTCGGCCTCCTCCTTGGCGGTGCGCAGCTCGTCCTCGGTCTTGCGCTTGGCGATCGCGTTTTCGCGGAACACTTCGACCGCACGCGCCATGGCGCCGACCTCGTCCTTGGCCGACGTGCCCTGCACCGGCCGGTCGAGGTCTCCCGAGGTGATGGTGCGCATCGCGGCCATGATCTGCGCCAGCGGCAGCCGGATCGACAGCGCGATCATGACGCCGGCCGACATGATGACGCCGAGGAAGATCACGGCAATCGACAGCACCCGGCGCGAGATCGAGGTCAGCGTCTTGTCGAACGTCTCCTGCGCCTTCTGCTCGCGCTGGCGCATCTTCACCGAGAGATCGTCGATCGCGCCGATCGCATCCGCCTGGCTGGCGTCGATCGAGTTGCGCAGCAGATCGGTGCGGTTGGTGAGCTGCTCGCTGAGCTTGCCGAGCCCGTCGCGCAGCTCGGCGGTCTTGACCTTGAGCCGCGCCAGCGCCATGCGCTGCAGATCGTTCTCGGCCAGATCGGTCATGACCGGAATCGTCCGCTCGATCGTATCGATGTTGCGGCGGGCCTCCTCGGCCGACGAGGAGGCAAGCGAGAGGTAGTAGGCGTTGGCGGCGACCAGCAGCGAGGTGAACGCCTCGCGCGACTTGCCGAGCGCGGGCCAAATCAGCGCATCGCGATGGCCGGTGGCGCCCTCGATGATCGAATAGAGCCCGGCCATGTCCTTGGTCGGCGACAGCACCTGCTCGTCATAGGTCTTGCTGATCCTGGTCTGCACGGTGCGCAGTTCGCCGAAGCCGTCGAGGAAACGGCTGGTGACGCGCTCCAGCTGTTCGACCGAGCCTGACAGCATCGGGTCGGTCGAGGCCCGGTTGGTCAGCGTGCCGAGCACGGCCTCGCGGAGCAGCAGGATTTCGGCGAACAGGTCCGGGCTCGGCTGATTGATGTAGCGATGGATCAGGTTCTGCAGGCGGCTGGTTTCGCTTTCGAGCTTGGCGAGGATCTTGTCGGATTCCCGCACCTGGCGGACATCCTCCCAGGCCGAGCCGAGCACCTTCGAGCCGTTCCAGATCAGCACCGCCAGCACGATCACGACCGCGGAGTTGAGCAGGGCGATCGAAAGGATGCGCCAGCGGATCGGGACCGCACGCAGCAACTGGACGATGCGGAAACGGCCCTGCGGCCCGAAGGCCGCCCGCCGTCTCACAGTCCCGTCCTGCTCTGGTGCGTCCAAGATCCGGTTACTCCATGTTGCGGATGCGTTCGATCAGCGCTGATATCGCAGGATCGCGCTCGGCCCTGGCGTAGATGCCGGCCATTGCGGCTTCGAACGGCTTGCGGTCGATGTCGGTCACGATCTTGACGCCGGCCAGCTCCGCCTGCTGGCGCGAACGCTCCTCGAGCTCGCGCCATCTCTCGCGCATGTAGGCGCTGGAGCGTTGCGCGGCCTCGCGGAAGATCGTCTGCTCCTCCGGCGAAAGGCTGGCCCAGGCCTTTTGCGACATCAGCAGCACGTCCGGACTGAAAGTGTGCCGGGTCAGCGTGTAGTAGCCGGCATATTTGTAGTGACCGGTGGTGACGAAGGACGCCCAGTTGTTCTCGGCGCCGTCGATCAGCCCGGTGGCGAATCCGGTCAGCACCTGGCCGTAGGGCATCTGAACCGGCTGGGCGCCGAGCGCACGCACCATGTCCGACATCCGTTCGGATTGCTGCACGCGCACCCGCAGTCCGTTGAGGTCGTCGAGCGAACGCACCGGGCGCACGCTGTTATAGATCGAGCGGGCGCCGGAATCGTAGAAGGCCAGCCCGACGAAGCCGTGATCCCCGAGACTGTTCAGGATCTCGCTGCCGATCGGTCCATCCAGCACGGTTTGCAGGTGTTCGGGCGATCGAAACAGGAACGGCATTGCCAGGACGTTGACCGACGGCACCATTGTCCCGATCAGCGCGACATTGGTCCGGTTCAAATCGATGGCGCCGGCCCGGGTCTGCTCCAGCGTCTCCTTCTCCTCACCCAGCTGGCGGGAATGGAAGACCACGATGCGGTGCCGGCCGGCGGTGCGTTCGGCGATCAGGCGGTCCATGTAATTCAGCGCCTGGACGGTCGGATAGTCCTCATTCTGGGTATCGGCGGTCCGGAATTCGCGCGCGAAAGCGCTCGCCGGGACCGCTGCCCATGACAGCGCGACGGCAAGCATCGTTATCCGCGAAAGGCCGGCGCGGCGGTACACAGGCTACTATTCCCCTTGTGAATTGTGTCCTGGGCGGGAAGAAAAGGTTCAACGCATTTTTAGCAGAATGGCGCTGGTTCGCCATCGGCCAAACGTTAAATCCGCGGTGCAACCTGCGGTGTCGGTTGAATCTGCGGTTGTAGCGCCTTATGAGGGCGTGTTGGCATCCGGGAACGGCTCGTCGTGAAGTTCGCTTTGAAGCTCCTGTACCTCGTCGTCGCGGCTCTTCTGCTTGTGTCGCCGGCGCGGGCGGCCACCGAGATCATGTGGTGGCACGCGATGTCGGGCGAGCTCGGCAAGCAGCTCGAGAAGCTTGCCGCCGATTTCAACGCCTCGCAATCCGACTACCGGATCGTGCCCGCCTACAAGGGCAACTACACCGAGACCGTCACCGCGGCGATCTTCGCCTTCCGCTCGCGCAGCCAGCCGGCGATCGTTCAGGTCAACGAGATCGCGACCGCAACCATGATGGCTGCCCGCGGCGCGATCTATCCGGTGTTCGAACTGATGCGCGATCAATCCGAGGCATTCGCGCCGTCGGCCTATCTGCCCGCAGTGGCCGGCTACTATGCCGATGTCGACGGCAACATGCTCTCGTTCCCCTTCAACGCCTCGACGCCGATCCTCTACTACAACAAGGATATGTTCCGGTCCGCCGGGCTCGATCCGAGCGTGCCGCCGAGGACCTGGCCTGAGCTCGGCGTCGTGGCCAAGCGGCTGCGCGCGGCGGGCGCGATGTGCGGCGTGACCACGTCGTGGCCGTCCTGGATCAATGTCGAGAACTTCTCCGCCTTCCACAATCTGCCGATCGCAACCAAGGCCAACGGGTTTTCCGGGCTCGACGCCCAGCTGATCTTCAACAATCCGCTGGTGGTGCGCCACATCGCGCAGCTCGCGCAGTGGCAGGCCGACAAGACCTTCGATTACAGCGGCCGCGGGCAGGCGGCCGAGCCGCGCTTCCAGAAAGGGGAGTGCGGCATCTTCATCGGCTCGTCGGGCACGCGCGCCGACATCAAGGCGAATTCCAAATTCGAGGTCGGCTACGGCATGATGCCGTACGAACCCGACGTGCAGGGCGCGCCGCAAAACTCGATCATCGGCGGCGCGACGCTGTGGGTGCTGCGCGACCGGCCGCGCGCCGAATATGCCGGCGTGGCGAAGTTCTTCGCCTATCTGTCGCGGCCGGAGGTGCAGGCCACCTGGCACCAGAACACGGGCTACCTGCCGATCACCCGCGCCGCGTTCGATCTGACCCGCGCGCAGGGTTTCTACGATCGCAATCCCGGCGCCTCGATCTCGATCGAGGAGGTGACGCTGAAGCCGCCGACCGACAATTCGAAGGGCATCCGCCTCGGCTCGTTCGTCCTGATCCGCGACGTGATCGAGGAGGAGCTCGAGCAGGTGTTCGCCGGCAAGCGATCGGCGCAAGCCGCGATGGACAACGCCGTCGAGCGCGGCAACCGCCTGCTGCGCCAGTTCGAGCGCGCCAATCCGGATAGGTGATGAGGTTATGCGTTGTCTTACCTCCCCTTGAAAAGGGGAGGTCGCTTTGCTCGCCAGAGCAAAGCGGGTGGGGATCTGCTCTCACCACTTGCAGCGTCGCTTGCGGCTGACCCCCATCCCGACCTTCCCCCTTTCAGGGGGAAGGAGAAGACGGCTGTGTAGCCCGGATGAAGCGAAGCGTAATCCGGGGCCGGTGTTCGAGGCGGCACAGAATCCCGGATTGCGCTGCGCTGCATCCGGGCTACGTGGCAATGCGTTGTCTTACCTCCCCTTGAAAAGGGGAGGTCGCTTTGCTCGCCAGAGCAAAGCGGGTGGGGATCTTCTCTCACCGCAGACACCATCGCCTGTGGCAGACCCCCCATCCCGACCTTCCCCCTTTCAGGGGGAAGGAGAAGACGGCTGTGTAGCCCGGATGAAGCGAAGCGTAATCCGGGGCGGGTCTTTCAGGCGACACAGAATCCCGGATTACGCTTCGCTTCATCCAGGCTACGAAATAGCTTCCCGTCATTGCGAGGAGCGAAGCGACGAAGCAATCCATTCGCTGTACAAGCGGTGCCATGGATTGCTTCATCCGGCGGCGCTTCGCGCCGACCGGGTGGCTCGCAATGACGGCCTGAGAGATGATCGCTTCCCTTCCACTCCTCACCAACTACGACAGCTACCGTGCCTGGCGCGGCGACACGTCGCGCTGGCTGCCGGTCGCGCGCGATATTGCCGATGGCCACGGGCTGTCGTGCGCCGCGCCGCATGTGTTCTCGACCGGCACCAATCTGGTTGTCGGGCTGGACGATAACCTCATCCTCAAACTCTTCCCGCCGTTTCTGCGCCCGCAATTCGTGTCCGAGCGCGGCGCGCTCGCCGAGTTGCGCGGACGGCTCGGCATTCCAATTCCTGATCTTGTCGCGCAGGGCGAGCGCGACGGCTGGCCCTATCTCGTCATCACGCACCTCGCCGGCACCGTCGGCTCGGAGGTGTGGCCAGCGCTGTCGGAAGCCGAGCGGGAGCGCGTGCTCGGCGAGATCGGGGCCGTGATTGCGGAGGTGCAGCGCGTGCCGCCCGGCAGCCTGCGCGCGATCGAGCCGCGCTGGGAGGCCTTCATGCGCGGGCAGATCGCGCAGTGCCGGGCGCGGCATGAGCGGCTCGGCCTGCCGGCGAAATTGCTCGCCTCGCTCGATGATCTGCTGCGCGACGCCACTGAGTTGATCCCGATGAACGCGCCGCCGGTGATCCTGACCGGCGAATACATCCCGGAGAATTTTCTGCTCGACCGCCGGGCCGACGGTTGGCACGTCGCCGGCCTGTTCGACTTCGGCGACGTCCGGACCGGATGGGGCGAGTACGACCTGCTCGGCCCCAGCGCCTTCATGGCCGCCGGGCATCCGCGCAGGGTGCGCAGCCTGTTCGACGGCTTCGGCATCCCGCGCACTGACGTGACGTTCACCCTGAAGCGGCGGCTGATGGCGCTGCTGATGTTGCACTCTGCCAGCGATCCGCTCCGGCACATCTGCATCGCGGGCTGGCCGGACCGGGTCGATGATTTCGTGCAGTTGCAGGAGCTGATCTGGCCTGATTAGCGCGCTTCAGCGCGCGGCCTCCATTGCAGGCCATAAAGCAAGCAGAAGCCGTTTCCTGCTCATCCGTTGAGCATATAGCCTGTCTTTGTATGCAATTGGCGATCTGAGATTTTGCCAGACCTGGATACCGGTCGGCGTTTTCTCTCGCCGGCAAGGCATTAAGCAGGACATAAGGTTTCGTTAAGGGTTGGCACAATCCTTGCGATCTGAGTTCCAAGGCCGTTTCCCAAGGCGTTGGAGCATCACATGAAGCGTCGCGACTTCCTCAAATCGGTGTCCGGACTGGCAGCGGGGGCGCTGGCGCCGACCGCGCCCGCGATCTGGTCGCCGGCCAAGGCCGATGCGCGCTCCGAGACGCTGCTGATCGTCTCCGAAGGCGGCCCCAACAATCTCGATATCCACGGCGTCGGCACCAACGTGCCGGGCTACGAGGTGTCTTGGAATTGCTACGACCGGCTGATCAGCCACGAGATGAAGAGCGGTCCGGGCGGCGTGCCCTATTACGATCGCGACAAGTTCAAGCCCGAACTCGCCGAGGACTTCAACATCGGCGACATGTCGGTCACCTTCAAGCTGCGCAAGAACGCCAAATTCCATGACGGCACGCCGGTGACGGCGAAGGACGTCAAATGGTCGCTCGACCGTGCCGTCTCGGTCGGCGGCTTTCCGACCTTCCAGATGAGCGCGGGCTCGCTGACCAAGCCCGAGCAGTTCGTCATCGTCGACGACACCACGGTGCGCGTCGACTTCCTGAAGAAGGACAAGCTGACGATCCCCGACCTCGCTGTGATCGTGCCCTGCGTCGTCAACTCCGAGCTGGTGAAGAAGAACGCCAGCGAGAAGGATCCGTGGGGCCTCGAATTCACCAAGCAGCAGACCGCGGGCTCCGGCGCCTACAAGGTGACAAAATGGACCGCCGGCACCGAAGTCGTCATGGAGCGCAACGACGAGTGGGTCTGCGGTCCGATGCCGAAGATCAAGCGCGTGATCTGGCGCATGGTGCCGCAGGCCGGCAACCGCCGCGCGCTGCTCGAGCGCGGCGACGCCGACATCTCCTACGAGCTGCCGTTCAAGGATTTCCAGGAGATGAAGGCGAACGGCAAGCTCAACGTGGTCTCGCTGCCGTTCTCCAACGGCATCCAGTATATCGGCATGAACGTGACCAAGCCGCCGTTCGACAATCCCAAGGTACGGCAGGCGATGGCCTACGCGATGCCGTATCAGAAGATCATGGATGCGGTGCTGTTCGGTCTCGCCAACCCGATGTTCGGCGCGGCCAAGGACAAGCCGACCGAGGTCGCCTGGCCGCAGCCGACCAAGTATTTC
The DNA here is from genome assembly GCF_020194035.1 of Bradyrhizobium sp. BRP56. Lineage (NCBI taxonomy): Bacteria > Pseudomonadati > Pseudomonadota > Alphaproteobacteria > Hyphomicrobiales > Nitrobacteraceae > Bradyrhizobium > Bradyrhizobium sp. BRP56. The sequence continues at coordinate 7,555 of NZ_JADYVV010000106.1, read as the reverse complement.
ACCGACATGGAGAAGGCCAAGGCGCTGCTCACTGAAGCCGGCTACGCCAACGGCTTCGAGACCACGATCTCGTTCGACCTGAATTTCGCTGGGGTCAACGAGCCGCTCTGCGTGCTGGTGCAGGAGAGTCTGGCGCAGCTCGGCATCAAGACCACCATCAACAAGGTGCCCGGCGCCAATTGGCGCACCGAGCTCACCAAGAAGGAAATGCCGCTGTTCACCAACGTGTTCTCGGGCTGGCTCGATTACCCCGAGTACTTCTTCTACTGGTGCTACCACGGCAACAATTCGATCTTCAACACGATGAGCTACAAGTCATCAGAGATGGACAAGCTCATCGACGGCGCACGCATCGCCGCCGCGAATGGCGACACCGCGGCCTACGACGCCGACGTCAAGGGCTTCGTCGATCTCGCCTTTGCCGACATCCCGCGCATCCCGCTCTATCAGCCCTTCGTCAACGTCGCGATGCAGAAGAACGTCACGGGCTACCAATACTGGTTCCACCGCCGCCTCGACTATCGCGCGATGGCGAAGGGGTGAGGCGCTCATGCTTGCGATGATCGGCAAGCGGCTGCTGTTCGCGATCCCCTCGCTGATCGGGGTCGTGATCGTGACGTTCCTTTTGACGCGTGCGCTGCCGGGCGATCCCGCGGCGTATTTTGCCGGTCCGGCGGCCACCAAGGAGGCGGTCGACCAGATCCGGAAGAAGCTCGGCTTCGACAAGCCGCTGATCGAGCAGTTCGTCCGCTACACCACCGATCTCGCCCACGGCGATCTCGGCTCATCGCTGACCACGGGCCAGCCAGTGGCGGCCGAGCTGCGCAACCGCCTGCCGGCGTCGGCCGAGCTCACTCTGCTCGGCCTCGTCGTCTCCATCGTGATCGCGATCCCGCTCGGCGTGCTGGCGGCGACGCGGCCGGGCTCCTGGATCGACCATCTCTGCCGTGTCACCACCACGGCCGGCGTGTCGCTGCCGGTGTTCTTCACCGGCCTCGTGCTGGTCTATCTGTTTTATTTTCGGCTCGGCTGGTCGCCGGCGCCGCTCGGCCGGCTCGACGTGTTCGCCAGCGCACCGCCGACCGTCACCGGCTTCTATCTCATCGACACGCTGATCGCGCGGGACTTCGAGGCGTTTCGCTCGGCGCTCAGCCAATTGATCCTGCCGGCGGTGACGCTCGCGATCTTCTCGCTGGCGCCGATCGCGCGGATGACGCGGGCCTCGATGTTGGCGGTGCTGGCGTCCGACTTCGTCCGCACCGCGCGCGCCAGTGGCCTGTCGCCCGGCAAGGTGATCGTCACCTACGCCTTCCGCAACGCGATGCTGCCGGTCATCACCACGCTCAGCATGGTGTTCTCGTTCCTGTTAGGCGCCAATGTGCTGGTGGAGAAGGTGTTCGCCTGGCCCGGCATCGGCTCCTACGCGGTCGAGGCGCTGATCGCGTCCGACTTCGCGCCGGTGCAGGGCTTCGTGCTGACCATGGCGGTCATGTACGTGCTGCTCAATCTGGTGATCGACATCCTCTACGGCGTGATCGATCCCCGCGTCAGGCTGGAGGGCTAGAGCATGAGCGCCGTAGCTCCAACCGTCGAACCCGCAGGTCCCGCCCGCACGTCGGGGCTTGCCGCGGCTCTTGAGCAGACCCGCTACGTCTTGAGCGAAAACAAGGTCACCGGCTTTGCCTTCGCGCTGCTGGTCCTGATCCTGTTTGCCGCGCTGTTCGGGCCCTATGTGGTGCCGTACGACCCGCTCGCCTCCGACACCGCGGCAGCATTGAAGCCGCCGTCCGCCGCGCACTGGTTCGGCACCGACCAGCTCGGCCGCGACATCTTCAGCCGCGTCATTGTCGCAACGCGGCTCGACACCTTCATCGCGGTCGCCTCCGTGGTGCTGGTGTTCCTGATGGGCGGGCTGGCCGGCATCGCCGCCGGCTATTTCGGCGGTTGGACCGACCGCATCGTCGGCCGCATCGCCGACACCATCATGGCGTTTCCGCTGTTCGTGCTGGCGATGGGCATCGTCGCGGCGCTCGGCAACACCGTGCAGAACATCATCATCGCGACCGCGATCGTGAACTTCCCGCTCTACGCCCGCGTCGCGCGCGCCGAGGCCAATGTCCGCCGCAATGCCGGCTTCGTGCAGGCGGCGCGGCTGTCCGGCAATGGCGAGTACCGCATCCTGCTCGGGCACATCCTGCCGAACATCATGCCAATCATGATCGTGCAGATGTCGCTGACCATGGGCTATGCGATCCTCAACGCCGCGGGCCTGTCCTTTATCGGGCTCGGCGTCCGGCCACCGACCGCGGAGTGGGGCATCATGGTCGCCGAGGGCGCCGGCTTCATGGTGTCGGGCGAATGGTGGATCGCGCTGTTCCCGGGCCTTGCGCTGATGATCGCGGTGTTCTGCTTCAACCTGCTCGGCGACGGCCTGCGCGACATCGTCGACCCGCAGCGGAGGACGTGATGATGTGGACCTGGCTAACGCATGCGCGCTTTCTTCGCCTCTCCCCGCGTGCGGGGAGAGGCCGTGCCGCGTTAGCGGACCGGGTGAGGGGGGCTCTCCGCGCACTCCTCAGCCAGTTGTACGTGCCGATAGATGCCCCTCACCCCAACCCTCTCCCCGCAAGAGCGGGGCGAGGGGGCGCACTGGACAGGCGGAGAACATGATGCCTGTCCCGGTCCGGTGTTACGTTACCGCTTCGCTGCTTTGCATGGGGTTGTTTTGCGGATTTTTGGATGACGCACCCCATGAGGGGAGGTGCGCATGACCGCCCAGCCGCTACTCGACGTCGAAGACCTAACGGTCGAGTTCACCACCCGCCGCGGCATCGTCAAGGCGGTGCAGCACGTCGACATATCCGTCGGCAAGGGTGAGACCGTCGGCATCGTCGGCGAGTCCGGCTCCGGCAAGTCGGTGACCTCCTATGCCGTGATGCGCATCCTCGATCGCGCCGGCCGGATTGCCGAGGGCTCGGTGATGTTCTCCGGTATCGACGTCAAGGCGGCCTCGGAGAGCCAGATGCGCGATCTGCGCGGCCGCGAAGTCTCGATGATCTTCCAGAATCCGCGCGCCGCGCTCAATCCGATCCGCAAGGTCGGGCACCAGATCGAGGACGTGCTGCGCCAGCATGTGCAGCAGGCGCAGGTCACCGATCGCGGCGAGAAGGCGATCGAGGCGCTGGAGCAGGTCAAGATCGCGCGCGCACGCGAGCGCTACCACGCCTATCCGTTCGAGTTGTCCGGCGGCATGTGCCAGCGCGTTGTCATCGCGCTGGCGCTGGCCTGCAATCCGCAGCTTCTGATCGCGGACGAGCCGACCACCGGGCTCGACGTCACCACCCAGAAGGCGGTGATGGACCTGATCGTCGAGCTGACCCGGCGCCGCTCGATGTCGACGATCCTGATCACGCATGACCTCGGCCTCGCCGCCGCCTATTGCGACCGCGTCGTGGTGATGGAGAAGGGCCGTGTGGTCGAGACCGCCAAGTCCGCCGACATCTTCGCCGCGCCCCGGCACGCCTACACCAGGAAGCTGATGCGCGCGACGCCGCGGCTCGGGGTGTCGCTTCGGGATCTGTTGCCGGAGGAGGATTCGCTTGCCTCTCCCCGCGTGCGGGGAGAGGCCGACACGCTCGGCAGCGCACTCGCGCGCCAGAGCGTGGCGGGTGAGGGGGACCCTCCACGGGCCGTGCCTGCGGATGCGGCCCCTCACCCCAACCCTCTCCCCGTAAAGAACGGGGAGAGGGGGCGGATGGAGCCCCTCCTGTCAGTCGAAAAGCTCGTCAAGGAATACCCGCGCCAGGGCGCGGGCGGGATGCTGGCAAAGTTGTTCGGGCGCAAGCCGCCGGTCGAGGAGGAGACCTTCCGCGCGGTCGACGGCATCAGTTTCTCGATCGACCATGGCGAGAGCGTCGGGCTGGTCGGCGAATCCGGCTGCGGCAAGTCGACGACGTCGATGATGGTGATGCGGCTGCTGGACCAGACCTCCGGCCGCATCATGTTCGATGGCGAGGACATCGGCGGCATCGCGCCGCAGTCCTTCGCGCGGCTGCCGCGGCGCAGCCAGATCCAGATGGTGTTCCAGGATCCGACCGACAGCCTCAACCCGCGCTTCACCGCGGCGCGCGCCATCGCGGACCCGATCATGCAGCTGGGCGATATCAGCGGGCGCGACGCGCTCCGCGCCCGCTGCGAGGAGCTCGCGCGGCTGGTCGGCCTGCCGGTCAATCTGTTGGACCGCTTCCCGCACCAGCTCTCCGGCGGCCAGAAGGCCCGCGTCGGCATCGCGCGCGCCATCGCGCTGCACCCGAAGCTCGTCATCCTCGACGAGCCGACCGCGGCACTTGATGTCTCGGTGCAGGCGGTGGTGCTCAATCTGCTGCAGGACCTCAAGCAGTCGATGGGCATGAGCTATTTGTTCGTGTCGCACGACCTCAATGTTGTGCGTCTGCTGTGTGATCGCGTCATCGTGATGCGCGCCGGTCGCATCGTGGAGCAGGGCACATCCGAACACGTCTTGGGCAATCCGCAGGATGCCTATACAAGGGAGCTGCTGACGGCGATCCCGCATCCGCCGCTGCCGGTGTCTTGACGCATGATCCGGAAAAGTGGGGACCGGTTTTCCTCGCGACAAACGCGGAACGCGTTTGCGCGGAGATCATGCGCAAAATCGTTATTGGGAGCGAAATGACCGATCATCTCGACGACTATATGAACGCCGTCGCCCGCGCGATGGCGTTGCCGCTGGAGGATACCTGGCGTCCGGCGGTGCGCGCCAATCTCGACGTCTCGCTGCGGCTGGCGCGGCTGGTCGATGACTTCCCGCTGCCCGACGACGTCGTGTCGGCCGCCGTCTATTCGACCTGAGATCAGCGATGTCCGAAACTCCCGCTTCCATGTCGGCCGCCGAGATCGCGCAGGCCGTATCGAGCCGCAAGATCACGGCTCTTGCCGCGACCGAGGCTGCGCTCGCGCGGATCGCAGCGCATGACAAGGTCCTCAACGCCTTCACCGACGTCACCCCCGATCGTGCGCGCGCCAGGGCCAGCGCGGTCGATGCCGCGATCGCCGCCGGTCAACCGGTCGGCCCGCTCGCCGGCGTCCCCTTCGCGGTCAAGAACCTGTTCGACGTGCAGGGTCTTCCGACCCGCGCCGGCTCGAAGATCAACCGCGACCTGCCGCCGTCGTCGCGCGATGCGACGCTGATCGAGCGGATGGAAGCGGCCGGTGCGGTGCTGGTCGGCGCGCTCAACATGGGCGAATACGCCTACGACTTCACCGGCGAGAACGTGCATGACGGCCCGTCGCGCAATCCGCATGATCCGGCGCGCATGACCGGCGGCTCCTCCGGCGGCTCGGGCAGCGCCGTCGGCGGCGCGCTGGTGCCGATCGCGCTCGGCTCCGATACCAACGGCTCGATCCGCGTGCCGTCGTCATTCTGCGGCACGTTCGGCCTGAAGCCGACCTATGGCCGGCTGTCGCGCGCGCGGTCCTATCCGTTCGTCGCCAGCCTCGATCATCTCGGCCCGCTGGCGCGCAGCGTGAAGGATCTCGCGCTCGTCTACGACGCCATGCAGGGACCAGACGCCGATGATCCGGCCTGCATTGTGCAGTCGATCGAGCCGACCGTGCCGTTGCTTGCCAATGATATTGGCGGGCTGCGGGTTGCGATCGCCGGCGGCTATTTCCAGCAGAACCTGTTTCCGGAGGCGGCAGAGGCGGTCGCGCGCGTCGCGAAGGCGCTCGGTGCCACGCGGACCGTGGAGCTTCCCGAAGCGGCGCGCGCCCGCGCCGCGGCCTACATCATCACCACCACCGAGGGTGCCGCGCTGCATCTCGATCGCCTGCGCAAGCGTCCCAACGATTTCGATCCGGCGGTGCGCGACCGTCTCATTGCGGGCGCAATGATCCCGGCGGTCTATGTCGACAAGGCGCAGAAATTCCGCCGCTGGTATCGCGCCAGGGTGCTGGAGCTGTTCCAGTCGGTCGACGTGATCCTGGCGCCGGCGACGCCGTGCACCGCGCCGAAGATCGGCCAGGCCAGTTTCACGCTCGACGGCGTCGAGCTTCCGGTACGCGCCAATATCGGCATCCACACCCAGCCGATCTCCTTCATCGGTCTGCCGGTGGTCGCCGTGCCGGTGCCGCTTGAACCGATGCCGATCGGCGTGCAGATCATCGCGGCGCCCTGGCGCGAGGACGTCGCGCTGCGGGTCGCCTATGCGCTGGAACAGATGGGCGTTGCGGCCGCGCCGGCGCCGAGAGGACTCTGATATGGATATCGATCTTCCCGACGTCGTCGCCGAGGTCACCGCGCAGTTCCAGCGATATGAGAAGGCGCTGGTGTCGAACGACGTCGCGGTGCTCGACGAGCTGTTCCGCGACGACCGCCGGACGCTGCGTTACGGCATTGGCGAGAACCTTTATGGCTATGCCGAGATCATGGCGTTTCGCGCCGGGCGCTCGCCGGTCGGGCTGATGCGCAAGATCGAGCGGACCGTGATCACGACCTATGGCCGCGACACCGCGATCGCCTCGACGCTGTTCTACCGGGACAGCGCACCGGGTAGAGTGGGGCGGCAGATGCAGACGTGGATTCGCTTCCCCGAAGGCTGGAGAATCGTCGCCGCCCATGTCAGCGTCATCGACGAACCCAAAGGTGCTTGAAGGGCGCTTGAGGATGAGCCTGGAAGATCTGCCGCAGGGCGCAGAATCCGAGATGACGGTGCGCCGCATCGATCGGCCGTCGTCGCTGGTCGACAAGGTCACCCGTGCCGAAGAGCTGCGGCTGCAGCTTGCCGACGAGATCGTGCGCGGCACATTGCCGCCGGGCGCGGGGCTCGATGAGACCGACCTTGCGCGCCGCTTCAACGTCTCGCGCACCCCGGTGCGCGAAGCGCTGCGGCAGCTAGCCGCCAGCGGCCTGATCGATGCCCGCGCGCATCGCGGCGCCGTGGTGGCGCGGCCCTCGCTTGAACGGCTCACCGGCATGTTCGAGGCGATGGCCGAGCTGGAAGCGATCTGCGCAGGCCTTGCCGCCGAGCGGATGACGGCGGCGGAGCGCCACGCGCTGGAAGCGATCCACGAGGAGTTGCGGGTGCTGAGCTACACCGGCAATCCCGAGCGGTTCCACGAGGTCAATGAGCGCTTCCACAACGCGATCTATGCAGGCTCGCAGAACGCCTACATCGCCGAGATCACCTTGGCGACGCGGGTGCGCGTGCAGCCGTTCCGCCGCGCCCAGTTCCGCAACCTCGGGCGTTTGGCAAAATCCCACGCCGAGCACGACCGCGTCGTCGTCGCCATCATGCGCGGCGACAAGACAGGCGCCGCCGCGGCGATGCGCGCCCATATCGAGCAGGTGCGCGGGGAATACGAGACCTACGCGGTGTCGGTGTAGCTTCCCCTTCTTGCCTCGCCCCGCTTGCGGCTCTCGTATGCACACATCTTGCTAGGCGATTTGATTGCTGATTCCGTGGGTTGAGTGATGATTCACGGAGCGTTTGATGTTGGGACTGGAATTTGGCCTGGGGCGGTTCGGCGACCTGCGGCT
>NZ_JADYVV010000105.1:0-21079 GCF_020194035.1 Bradyrhizobium sp. BRP56 | reverse complement strand
AAAAATATACTTCGACGTATCAATCCCAATGCGGATAATCTGGTTCACGGACGGCTCCCTTGTATGAGATCTAGACAACCTCATTCTGGCACACTGATGCCGTAGGGGGCCGTCCACACCATCAACCACCGAATTTGCTTGTGAACGGGAACGCGGCCCCAGCGTCGCGCGACAATTGAGATTTGGGGCAATGGGTCTTCGGCAGGACGACGATGAAGATGGACCTCGATTCAACCGGTGCGCAATTGTGCACCTGAGGGCTCGCGCCAAGTGGCACGCTCCGGCATGACAGAGCCAGAGATCACCCCTTCACGTGTGCCACGCCCTCGATCTCGATCAGCATCTTCGGATTGGGCAGCGCCACCACCACGCAGGTGGTGCGTGCGGGGTAGGGGGCGGGGCCGAACGCGCCGGCATACAGCGCGTTCATCGTCGCGACGTCGCTGGCGCGCGTCAGCAGCACGTTGACCTTGACGAGATCGCGCATCGTCGCGCCCGCCTCGCTCAGCACGCGCTTGATATTGGTCACGACATTGGCGAACTGCGCCTCGAAGCCGTCGGGCAGCTCGCGATTGGCGTCGAAGCCGGGAATGCCGGAGATGAACAACAAATCGCCGACGCGGGCGCCGAACGAGAGTGGCGGCGCCTGGACGCCGGGCGGAGGGGGGAAATGCTTGATTGTTGTCTTTTCAGTCATTGGGTCACCCGTCTGCGCGAGATGGAAGGGGAGAAGTTTCGATGGCGCGCGGCGCCGCTGCACGCCGGCGCCAGAGATTCCTGCCGAAGAGATTCTGGCCGATCATGCCTGCGAGCATCGCGACGACGAAGACCACGATCGGTAGCGAGAGGCCGGCGAGATTGACCAGTGCCGGCCCGGGGCAGATGCCGACGAGGCCCCAGCCGATGCCGAACAGCACCGCGCCGGCAACCAGCGGCGCATCGATGTCGGTGCGGTCGGGCCAGAGGAAGCGCGCCGAGAAGGCGGGCGCGACGCGCCGCCGCGCGATCGCAAAGCCGGCTGCTGCGACCGCAACCGCGCCCGCCATCACGAAGGCGAGCGTCGCGTCCCACGCGCCGAACAGATCGAGGAAGCCGAGCACCTTCTGCGGATCGGTCATGCCGGAGATCAGAAGCCCCGCGCCGAAGATCAGGCCGCAGACAAAGCTTGCGAGAGGTGCCATCGCTAGCCTCCGATCCCGTGCCTGACGATCGCGACCGTCGCGATCGCCGTCAGCATGAAGATGCATGTTGCCACGATCGAGCGGCCGGACAGCCGCGCGAAGCCGCAGACGCCGTGGCCCGAGGTGCAGCCATTGCCCATCCTTGTGCCGAATCCGACCAGCAGTCCCGCGATCGCGACCACCACAAGGCTCGCGTTCATCGCCGGCCGCGGCAGCGGCGCGCCGAACAGCGCCGCAATCAGGGGCGCTCCGATCAGTCCCGCGATGAACGCGATGCGCCAGGAGCGATCGGCGCTACGGTCGGCGGTATCGGCCTGCAGCGCGCCGCCGACGATGCCGGTGACCCCGGCGATTCGCCCAGTCAGCAGCATCAAGAGCGCGGCGGCAAGCCCGATCAGCGCGCCGCCGGCAAGGCCGGTAAGTGGGGTGAAATCGTGCATCGATGCAGATCCCTGTTGCGCAAACTCCTCAGCGATCCGGCAAAGCGGTGGGCGCGCATGCGCCAGTGGTCGCGCGGCTGCGGAGGCGATGATAGACTCCGCACCATCAGGAACAAGCGCAATCCCGCATGTTTCGCGGCATTTCAGCGATGCCGCCGGTCGGCTGGATTGCCGCGATTCGCTCTCACTTCGTCCGGAGAATCCCCCATGAAATTGCCATCCTTCGCCCGCGCCGCGCTGCTCGCGCTGGCGATGCTCACCGGAACGTCCGCTGCCCTGGCTGACGAGGGCGCGGTGACGCTCGTGATCTTCAAGGGCGGCTGGGTGTTCGGCGGCTCCGCCGGCAAGGGCGTCATGACCTTCCACGGCCAGACCTATGGGCTCACGGCCGGCGGGCTGGACTATGGGCTCGTGTTCGGCGGCTCGCAGACCACGTTGCAGGGGCGGGTGCGCAATATCCGCCGTCCGCAGGATATCAACGGCGTCTACGCCGCGGCGGGCATGGGCGTTGCGCTCGGCGCCGGCGTGCGCGGCATCCTCTTGACCAACCAGAACGGCGCGGTGCTCGAACTGAGCGGCAAGCAGGTCGGCCTGATGGCCAATGTCGACCTCAGCGGGCTTGCGATCACGTTGAAGGAATAAGGGGGCGCTTCGCTCTACCCATCCTACAGTTCGGTGATCCACTCGGCGAGCTCACGCCACGGCTGCAAACTCCAATGCCCGGACGCCGCGCCTGATGGCGACGGCAGCACGAACACTTCGGGAAAGCCGTTCATTGATGGCTGCCGACCGAGCACCAGCGCGCTGGTCGGCCTGTTATAGAACAGGCTCGCCGCCTTCCTGCTGGTGAAGGCGACGGTCCTCGGCCGATAGGTCTCGATCTTCGTCCGGAAGCCCACCACATCGAACGACTGCCTGTTGATTTCGTGATCCATCCCGGCGCCGGTCTTGGAGAGGTCGGTGAAGCCGATGCCGAGCGCGAGCAGCGCCGCGAACTCGTCCGGTCGATAGCGCCGCGGCGTGATGCCGGCCTCATGCAGCGCACGCCAGAATCGGTTGCCGGGATGCGCGTAATAATGCCCGACGGCGGCTGACCGCGTGCTGGCCGCGGTGCCGACGAACACCAGGCGCAGATTGGCGCGGAGCTGGTCGGGGAGGCGGTGGTGGTCATGCATTCTCAGCAGGTCGTCAAGTTTTGCTTGTATGCGAGGTGTCGGCTCTGTCCAACGCGACGTGCCCTTCAAGACGTCTGCGGAACGACGTTATCTGTCCGCTGTCGTGGTCATCATCAGATCGAACGTAGCTCAAGAATGCAGCTGGTTTTCTTTCGCTCATGACTGAGAACTCAAAAAAGAATGCCGTGCAAAGATGGGCGTGTCCGATTCGGGAAGCCCCCCGTCGTGTATTGTCAGGTGAAGACTTATCGCCATGAGCTTCGTCGTCTCTGCAATTGAGTTGTGCTAGTAATAGTAGAATATGTCGGACATGCGCAATTTATAATTTAGTTGAGTCGAGTTTGCGGTGTTCGCTGTCCCGCTGCGCTAGCGCGCCGGCTCCTTGATCTCGTTCTTCTCTGCCGCCCCTTGCGCCGGCCCCGTCGAACGCACCATCAGGAACGTCCCTGAGAACCTTGTGCCGCGAATGCTCCAGTGGCCGTCGATCTCGGTCGCGTCGGCATTGACCGCGCCTTCATAGTGCACGGTGTTGTAGCCGTAGCCAGGCGGCTCGTAACGTTTGACGAACGTAACAGCGCTGCCGGAGCGCTGGCCCGCAAGCGATGCATTGTGCGTGCTGATCGGACAGCCCGGCATCACGCAGGGTTCGGTCACGCTGCCGCCGAGCGCGCCGCCGGCGTCGATCAGCGTCGCCAGGAACGTGACCATGCCGCTCGGCTGAACATAGCTGCCGTCCCAGACGCCGGTGAGATTGTCGGTCATGTCGCTTGCCCGGATTGCGCTCGGTGAAATTGCAGTGATCGATGTGGTGCACGCAGCGCCTCAACGCAAGTCGTGCCCGCTCGCTCGCGGTTGCCTGACCGGGCGAAACGGTCTGTAATCCAGCCCAACAGATCAAGAAGAATTTTGGAGCAAGCCATGACGGGAGAGGCGAAAACCCATTACGAGGTGATCGTGGTCGGCGCCGGTGTCGCCGGCATCTACCAGATCAAGCGGCTGGCCGATCTCGGCATCGATGCCACCGTGCTGGAAGCCGCGCCCGATCTCGGCGGCACCTGGTACTGGAACCGCTACCCGGGCTGCCGCTTCGATTCCGAGAGCTATACCTACGGGTTCTCGTTCTCGCGCGAGCTGCTCGACGAGTGGCACTGGAAGGAGCGCTTCTCCGGCCAGCCCGAGAATTTGCGCTACCTCAACTACGTCGCCGACAAGTTCGACCTGCGCAAGCACATGCAGTTCAATTGCAAGGTCGAGACCATGCAGTTCGACGAGACGCGCGATCTCTGGCAATTGAGGATCAGTGACGGCCGCGAACTGACCTGCCGCTTCGTGGTGCTCGCGATCGGGCTGCTGTCCGCGCCGACCATGCCGCGGGTGGAAGGCACCGAGGATTTCAAGGGCCACTCGTTCCACACCTATTACTGGCCGCACGAGCCCGTCGATCTCGCGGGCAAGAAGGTCGCGGTGATCGGCACCGGCGCGACGGGCATCCAGCTGATCGGCGAGATCGCCGACAAGGTCGGCGAGCTCACGGTGTTCCAGCGCCGGCCGAACTGGAGCGCGCCGCTCAACAACTCCGCGATCTCGGTTGCCGAGATGGCCGAGATCCGCGCCCGCTATGACGAGATTTTTGCGGCCTGCGCGTTGACGCCGGGCAGCTTTGTGCACGGGCCCGACAAGCGCGGCTTCTACGAGGTGAGCCGCGAGGAGCGGCTCAAGCTGTGGGACAAGCTCTACGACGAGCCCGGCTTCGGCATCTGGCTCGCGAACTTCCGCGAGATATTCATGGATGAAGCCGCCAATGCGGAGCTCTCGGAATACATCGCGGGCCGTATCCGCCAGCGCGTGAACGATCCTGATGTCGCCGAGAAGCTGATCCCGCGGGATCACGGCTTTGGCGTGCAGCGGCTGCCGCTGGAGACCCGATATTTCGAGGCGTACAATCGCGACAATGTGCAGCTCGTCGATCTCTCCGAAACGCCGCTGGTGCGCGTCACCGAAAAAGGCCTCCGCACCGCGGCGCGCGACTACGATTTCGACATCATCGTCTACGCCACCGGCTTCGACGCCATCACCGGCGCCTACGACCTGATCGATATCAGGGGCATCGGCGGCGAGAGCCTTGCCGACAAGTGGAAGCACGCGCCGTCGACCTTCCTCGGCATGCTCGTGCACGGCTTCCCGAACCTGTTGATGCCGACCGGCCCGCAAAGCGCCTCCGCCTCGACGAACTTTCCGCGCGGCATCGAGAACGGCGTCAACTGGTGCACCAACCTGATGCAATACATGTGGGATCGCGGCCTGACCCGCGCCGACGCCACGCTGGAGGCGCAAGAGCGTTGGACCGCGCATGTCGTCAAGATGTACGAGATCATGCTGATGCGCAAAGCCAAGTCGTGGTTCACCGGCTACAACTCCAACGTTGCCGGCCACGAGGAGGGAACGGTCCGCTACTTCGTCTACAACGGCGGCACGCCGAAGTTTTTGGGAATCATCAACGGGGTGGCGGCGGAGGGGTATCGGGAGATCGCGTTTGGCGCGAGCGCCGGTGGCGCCGTGCAGGAGGTGGCCACTGGCGCGTCGGCATAGCGTAGCCCGCGTGAGCGCAGCGATATGCGGGTCAGATAGAAACCCCGGATATCGCTCGGCTCATCCGGGCTAGTAGCTTTGTTTTCAGGCCATCGCCACCGCTATCACATCGAGCAGCGAACATACGGCGTCTCTACGGGCACCGGTTCCTTGGAGCTGAGTATGATCTTGTTCTCGCCGGAGAGCTTTATGTCGAATGACACGTCCGAAACCGCGACGCCGTCTGAGCACGCCGCAATCACGCGAACGTTCTGCCCGTCATCATGCAGCGATTTGACAGTGCATTTTTGAAACGTGCCGGTGATTTGCTTGCCCTGGACGATCAGGCCACCCGCGTTGAAATCTGCATCTTTCCTGAACGCGAGCTTGTTGTTCTCCTTGGTGAAGACCTGGTTGCAAGCCGAGGCGTCGATCGTCCAGGCTCCGTTCAAATCCGCAGCCTGTGTCGAGGCCGTTTGCGCAACGAGAAGTACGAATAGCACGGCGTTGAAGGTTCTCATGAAACTCTCCAATCAAATGGTGATTAGGCTGCTGGACCCTCTGCGACCGAACTTGGCGCTCAATCGTGCTTGAGGGGAGCAGGGGTAATATCCCCGACGCGACCTTCATCGCTTTCGAGCGTCATAGCAAGCGATGAGATAGCGGATTTTTCGTTGATCCAAGTCAAGGGTTCTGCGGAGCGCCTGGTGTGGCCCTGGGCCGGTTGCTGTCGTGACCGGCCTTCTACAAGCCGCACACACGCAATGGACTACAAGTGAATGGTCCAGACGCAAAAAGGCCGGGCTTTCACCCGGCCTTTCGTATTTCGATGGATACGCGGGTCATCTCGCGCGAAGACGCGCTTCGCGCTGTTGCACGGCACGACGAGCGGTGAGGGCGAGCCCTCACAACACCCGATTGCTCTCCTTCACCTTGTCCGCATCGAGGTACACGCTAGACCCCATCTCCTTGAACTTGGCGCTCATCGTCGCCATGCCGTCCTCGATGGTGGCTGACACCGACATCCCGACGCCCGACGGGTCGTTGAGCGTCGCGGCGTAGTCGCGGACGTCCTGGGTGATCTTCATCGAGCAGAATTTCGGGCCGCACATCGAGCAGAAATGCGCGACCTTGTGGGCTTCCTTCGGCAGGGTCTCGTCGTGGAAGTTCTTCGCAGTGTCCGGGTCGAGGCCGAGGTTGAACTGGTCCTGCCAGCGGAAGTCGAAGCGGGCGCGGCTGAGCGCATCGTCGCGGAGCTGCGCGGCGGGGTGGCCCTTGGCGAGATCGGCGGCGTGGGCCGCGATCTTGTAGGTGATGACGCCGGTCTTGACGTCGTTGCGGTCGGGCAGGCCGAGATGCTCCTTCGGCGTGACGTAGCAGAGCATCGCGCAGCCGAACCAGCCGATCATCGCCGCGCCAATGCCCGAGGTGATGTGGTCATAGCCCGGCGCGATGTCGGTCGTCAGCGGCCCGAGGGTGTAGAACGGCGCCTCGCCGCATTCCTTGAGCTGCTTGTCCATGTTGATCTTGATCTTGTGCATCGGCACGTGGCCGGGGCCCTCGATCATGACCTGGCAGCCCTTGTCCCACGCGATCTTCGTCAATTCGCCGAGCGTCTCGAGCTCGGCGAATTGCGCGCGGTCGTTTGCGTCGGCGATCGAGCCGGGGCGCAGGCCGTCGCCGAGCGAGAACGAGACGTCATATTTGCGCATCAGGTCGCAGATCTCGTCGAAATGGGTGTAGAGGAAGCTCTCCTTGTGATGCGCGAGGCACCACTTCGCCATGATCGAGCCGCCGCGCGACACGATGCCGGTGACGCGGTTGGCGGTGAGGTGGATGTAGGGCAGCCGGACGCCGGCGTGGATCGTGAAATAATCGACGCCCTGCTCGCACTGCTCGATCAGGGTGTCCTTGTAGAGCTCCCAGGTCAGCTTGACGGGATCGCCGTCGCACTTCTCCAGCGCCTGGTAGATCGGCACGGTGCCGATCGGCACCGGCGAGTTGCGCAAGATCCATTCGCGGGTGGTGTGGATGTTGCGCCCCGTGGAGAGGTCCATCACGGTGTCGGCGCCCCAGCGGATCGCCCACACCATCTTGTCGACCTCTTCCTCGACCGACGAGGTCACCGCCGAGTTGCCGATATTGGCGTTGATCTTGGTCAGGAAGTTGCGGCCGATGATCATCGGCTCGAGCTCGGCATGGTTGATGTTGGAGGGAATGATGGCGCGGCCGCGTGCGATCTCGTCGCGGACGAACTCCGGCGTGATGAAGGCGGGCACCGCAGCGCCGAAGCTCTCGCCGTCGGCGAGCGCGGCTTCGGCGCGCTCGAGCTGTTGCTTGCGGCCGAGATTCTCGCGCTCGGCGACGTAGATCATCTCCTTGGTGATGATGCCGGCGCGGGCGAATTCGAGCTGCGTGATCTTGTGTCCGTCGAGGCCGCGCAGCGGCCTGTGGTGCGCGGTGAACGCCTTGGCGGCGTGCGCGGCGCCGACATTGCCGTTGTCCTCCGGCTTGATGGTGCGCCCCTCATATTCCTCGACGCCGCCGCGCTCCTTGACCCAGGCCAGCCGATTGCGCGGCAGGCCGGCATTGACGTCGATCGTCACGTTCGGATCGGTGTAGGGGCCCGACGTGTCGTAGACTGGCAAATTCGGCTCGCCGGCGCCCTCCGACAGCATGATCTCGCGCAGCGGCACGCGAACATCAGGTGCGGCCTCCGGCGTCGCAAAGATCTTGCGCGAGGCGGGCAGCGCGCCGGTGGTGACGGCGGGACGTGTGGTGTCGGGATTGGAGCGGATGTTCATGAGGGATCCTCCGTTTTAATTCGTGTGCGAAATTTTGACCTCGTCATCCTGAGGAGCGCGAAGCGCGTCTCGAAGGATGAACGAGCCGGGCCGTCGCCCCTTCGAGACGCGCGTGCCGCGCTCCTCAGGGTGACGGAATGGGCAGGGTGTTGTGGGCATCACGCGGCCTCCGCGCTGAGGCCGAGCCATTGTCTGACCCGCGCGTCGGGGTCGGGGTTCTGGGTGACGTCACTGACGACGGCGATCGAATCGGCGCCGGCCGCGAAGATCTCGGCCGCGTGCTCGAACTTGATGCCGCCGATCGCGACAAGGGGGATCGAGCCGATCCGCTTCTTCCACTCGGTGATCTTCGGAATGCCCTGCGGCTCGAACCGCATCGATTTGAGCGTGGTGAAGAAGATCGGGCCGAGCGCGACATAGTCCGGCTTGGCCGCGAGCGCGGTGGCGAGCTCGGCGTCGTCATGGGTGGAGATGCCGAGCGTCAGCTTGGCTTTGCGGATCTCGGCGAGGTCGGCCTCAGTGAGGTCTTCCTGGCCGAGATGCAAATGCTCGGCGCCGGCGACGATCGCCGCGCGCCAGTAATCGTTGACGACGAGCTTGGTCGGCGTGCCCTTTGTCACCGCGAGCGCATCGCTGACGATCTGCAGCGCCCCGGCATCGTCGAGCTCTTTGGCGCGCAGCTGGATGGTGCCGACGCCGAGTTTGGTCAGTCGCTCGACCCACTTGATGCTGTCGACGACGGGATAGAACGGATCAGGATACGGCATGCCAGAACGGGGTCCCAACGACAGGGGTGGAGGGGGAGGCGAAGTCGCGGGCTTCCATCAGCCCGGCTTCGTAAGCGGTGCGGCCGGCCTCGACGCCGAGGCGGAAGGCATTGGCCATCGCAACGGGATCGGCGGCTTTGGCGACCGCGGTGTTGAGCAGCACGGCGTCATAGCCGAGCTCGAGCGCCTCGGCGGCATGCGATGGCGCCCCTAAGCCGGCGTCGACCACCAGCGTGATGTCGGGCAGGCGGTCGCGCAGCAGCTTCAGCGCGTCGCGGTTGGTGATGCCCTTGGCGCTGCCGATCGGTGCTGCCCACGGCATCACCACCTTGCAGCCGGCCTCGACCAGCCGCGAGGCGACCGAGAAATCCTCGGTGCAATAGGGGAAGACCTCGAAACCGTCCTTGATCAGGATGCCGGCCGCCTCGACCAGGCCGACCACGTCGGGCTGCAGCGTGTCGTTATCGGCGATCACCTCGAGCTTGATCCACGGCGTGCCGAACAATTCGCGCGCGAGCTTGGCGGTGGTTACCGCTTCCCTCACGCTGCGGCAGCCCGCGGTGTTCGGCAGCACGGTGACGTCGAGCTCGCGGATCAGCGACCAGAACGCATCGCCGGTCTTGCCGCCCGCCGCCTCGCGCCGCAGCGACACCGTGACGATGCTGGCGCCGGAGGCGCGGATCGCGTTCTGCATGATTGCAGGCGAGGGATACAGAGCCGTGCCGATCAGCAGGCGTGACGGGAAGGATTTGCCGTAGAAGGTGACCATGTGTCTCCTCAAACTATGCCGTCGTCCCGGCGAAGGCCGGGACCCATAACCACAACCGAAAATTGTCGGAGGGAACGTCGCCCCGCGTGCCCCAATGAAGGGCCGCGGAGTATGGGTCCCGGCTTTCGCCGGGACGACATGGGGAGGGAGTGTGCGAACAAACTCACATCACCCTCCCTGTCGCGGCGTGATGATCTCGATCTCGTCGCCGGCTTTCAGCGCGGTGTCGGCCCAGCGGCTCTTCGGCACCACGTCGTAGTTCAGCGCGATCGCGAAATGCGTGCCCTCATAGTCGAGCTCGGCCAGCAGCGCATCGACGCTGACGGCACTGATCTCCCGCTGCTCGCCGTTGACGATCACGCGCATTGCATCACCTCATTGTCGATTTCGCCGCGCGCGAGATAGGCGAGCGTCAGCTCCGCCAGCGCCGGCGCCAGCAGGAAGCCATGACGGTAGAGTCCGTTCACCGTGATGCGTTCCTGCTCGATCCTGATTTTCGGCAGATTGTCGGGAAATGCCGGACGCAGCCCGGCGCCGAATTCGACGATGCGCGCCTCGGCGAATGCCGGATGCACGACATAGGCGGCCCCGAGCAGCTCCAGCGCCGAGCGCACGCTGACGCCGTTGTCCTCGGCCTCGATCGAGGTCGCACCCAGCATGAAGCGGCCGTCGCCGCGCGGGATCACGTAAAGCGGCCAGCGCGGATGGATCAGCCGCACCGGGCGTGCCAGCTCGACCTCGGAGGTCTCGATGATGATCATCTCGCCCTTGACGCCGCGCAAGCTCGGCTCGCGGTCGCGCGCGGCAAGGCCGCGGCAGTCGATCACGACGCCGTCGAAATCGGCTGCCTCGGCATCGCTGCCGAACTTGATGGCGCCGCCGGCCTTGGCGATCGCGGCATGCAGCCGCGGCAGCACGCGGCGCGGCTCGACATGGCCCTCGTCGGGATAGAACAGGGCGTCACGGAAACGGCCCTCGAGCGACGGCTCGAGCGCGCGAACGCCCTCGGCGTCGATCCGGCGATGGCCGGTGGTGAGGCGGGCAAAGCGCTCGAAATCGGCGCGGTCGCGCGGATGCGCCACCACCAGCGAGCCGTTGAACGGGGTTTCCGGAACATGCTGCCGCCAGAGCGCGAGCGAGCGGATGCCGAGCCGGGAGATCACCGGTTCGGAGGCCTCCGCCTCGCACCAGGGCGCCAGCATCCCGCCGGCCCAGTGGCTTGTGGATTCCGTCATCGCGGCGTCACTGCGCTCATGCAGGGTGACGGCACGTCCGGCCTCTGCGAGCAAGAGCGCATGCCAGGCGCCGGCTATGCCTGCGCCGATGATGGAGACGGGGGAATCCCCCCGCGGTCTTGACGTCTGATACATCCCTGTCCCTTCGCCGGCATGACCCGGATCAGGTTCAAAGGGTCACCGCGGTCCCGGACTATTCGCCTACTGGCTAGTCCAAGCTTGCGGTATCTCAGCTCCTCCTTCGGAGCACCCCTCGGAACGCCCCTAATGTAGGCGGATGGGCTCGTGTGTCAACTTGTATGCCAGACGCGTTTGACAGGCGGTGTCGAGGATGGCCGGCACGCGTCGTGGGGCTGCGCGGACGCGATCGGTGCTATTTTTCGGCCTGTTCCGGCTTCGGCTCGGCCGTATCGGCCGTCATTTGCTCCGACTTGGCGAATTCCTTTGGCGGTGCACCCGCGCCGCCATGCTTCGCTTCCTTCAGGTGATCCCCGCGCTGGCGCTTTGCGACGTAGTAATACCCGCCCGCGAAATAACGCACGGCTCGATCGTGATTGCCATCGGCGGCGCGATAGGCGCCGGCGAGGTATTTGATGCCGTATTTGAGGTTGGTCTGGGGATCGCGCAGACCCTCGGCGGTACCGGTGTAGCCGAGGCCGCGTGCAGTGCCGAGCTTGATTTGCATCAGCCCGATGGTGCCGCCGCGTCCGATCAGCTGCGGATGGTACTTGCTCTCGCGCACGATGACGCGATGCACCAGCTCTTCCGGTACGAGGTTGGCCTGGGCCTCGGCCGCCACCATCGCCTCATATTGCGCGCGCGATTGTGCCTGCGCGCTCGCGCAGGACGCCAGCACCGCGATTGCGGCAAGGCAGCCAAGGGCTTGTACGGTCTTCATCTCAATCGCTCGGGCTTTCAGATGCGCGTCGGTTCTGCGGTCTCATTGGTACGGCGAGCGGGCAGGAATGTGGCAAAACCTTCGCATCAGCGAACGTTAATGCATCCGTGATTGTCCGGTCATGGGGTGAAGGGACGACGCGATTGCAAGACGGATGCTTCAAATTGTTTGCTTCAATCGTCTCAGCCAAAAATTGTCTTGGCCTGCAATTTCCTTCTAATTTTTCTGACTAATTTTGCCGCACGCTATCCACAGCAGTTTGTCGTGCAAACGAATCAATGAAGGTCTAGACTTCATCAACGACAGAGTGCGCGATCGTTCAGTCAGCAGCTCTGTCCAAGCACGCAAGAAACAACATTCGGGAGATGCGCCATGGTCCGTCAGGACACCGGCTATATGCCTCGCGAAAATCCCTGCGCGCAATGCGGCAAGCCGATCGCCCGCCCTGATTGGGTGGAGCACAGCGAAGGCCGCTCCTCGTTCTTGTGGAATTGCCGCGCCTGCAATTACCGCTTCGAGGCCATCGCGATCTACGAGGAAGCGGAGCTCATTACGCCGCTCGCCGCCTGACGTCTCCTCATCGCATCAGCTTCGCCTGATCAGGCCGCGGATTTCTGCCGCTGCAATTGCTGCTGCCGCGCCGGCAATTCGATCCGGACCACGAGCCCGTGCGGCTTGCGATCGTGCAGCGACAGCGTGCCGGCATGCGCGAGCACGATGGCGTTGGCGATCGACAGACCAAGGCCGAAGCCTTCGGCCTCATCCATGTTGCGCGCCTGGTCGCCGCGCACGAACGGCTCCAGCACGCTCGCCTTGTGCGCATCCGAGATGCCGGGCCCGTCATCCTCGATATCGACGACGAGGCGGTCGGGCTTGACGTCGAGGCGGACGGCAACTTCGCCGCCGAACCGCACGGCATTCTCCACCAGATTGGTGATGCAGCGATGCAGGTCGGCCGGCCGCGCGGTCGCCATCGCGTGCTGCGGGCCCGCGTAGCTGACCTTGTGTCCCATGTCGGCGAACTGATCGGTGGCGAGGTGCAGCGTGCTCGCGATGTCGACCAGCGTCATCTCCTCGAGCTTGCGGTCGTTGCGCAGGAACGACAGCACCGATTCCAGCATCGAGCGCATCTGGTCGAGGTCGCGCAGCATGCGGTGGCGGTGGGTCTCGTCCTCGATGAATTCGGCGCGCAGCCGCATCCGCGTGATCGGCGTGCGCAGGTCATGACTGATCGCGGCCAGCATCTTGGTGCGATCGTCGATCAATGCGGTGATGCGCTCGCGCATCCGGTTCAGCGCCCGGGCCAGCGAGCGGATCTCCTCCGGACCGCGCTCGGGCAGCGGCGCGGCGGCGCCGTTCAGGCTGAAGGTCTCGGCGGCCTTGACGAAGGACGACAGCGGCGCGGTCAGCGCCCATGCCGCCCACAGGCCGAGCAGGGTGACGCTGATGACGGCGAACAGCACCGTCATCATCCACGGTCCACCCCAGAACGGCCGCATGTGCTGATCCGGCGTCAGGTTGGCGGCGAACATGGCGCCGTCGGGCAGGCGGATCGCGACGCGGCGAATTTCGCCGTCATGCGGCGTGCCGCCAGCCTCGCGCGGCAGCAGGAAGATGCGATAGCCGGCGCCGAGCCGGCGCAACGCGTGCAGGCTCGGCGTGTCGGTTTCGGTAAGCGCGCCGGCATCGGCCGGCAGGTCGCCGATCGCAAGTTGCGGGAAGGCGCGGGCGACGTCGGCCACGAGCCGCGGCCGCTCCGACGCCGGGGCATGCCCGAGCAGCTGCGCGGCGGCGGCGAGCTGGGTGTGCCAGCGATCCGAAGGCTCCAGCCGATCAGGGCGATGGATCAGGAAGGTGGCGGTGATGATCAGATGCAGCGCGACGATCGAAACGACGACCAGCGCCGCCATCTGGGCGCCGATCCCCCGCAGACTCAGCACGCGCAGCAGCTTCATGGTCAGTTGTTCGTGGCGGCAACCGCCTCCACCCTCGGCGTGAACACATAGCCGCCGGAACGCACCGTCTTGATCATGGTAGCTTCCTGCGGATCGGGCTCGATCTTGCGGCGGATGCGGCTGACCAGCACGTCGATCGAACGTTCGAACGAGCCGGCGCTGCGGCCCTGGGTCAGGTCGAGCAGGCTGTCGCGCGACAGCACGCGGCCGGGCCGCTCGCAGAAGGTACGGAGCAGGTCGAACTCGGCGCTGGTCATGGCGACGCGCGCGCCTTCGGGGTTGCGCAGCTCGCGCAGGCGGATGTCGATACGCCAGCCGAGGAAGGTCAGCGTGGTCGCGCCCTCGATCGCGCTGGCGTTGCGCGCGGCGGCCTGCCGGCGCAGCACCGCGTTGATCCGCGCCAGCAGCTCGCGCGGGTTGAACGGCTTTGCCAGGTAGTCGTCGGCGCCCATCTCGAGGCCGAGGATGCGGTCGACGTCCTCGCCGCGCGCGGTCAGCATGATGATCGGCGTCTGCGATTCCGCCCGCACCTTGCGGCACAGGCTGAGGCCGTCCTCGCCGGGCAGCATGACGTCGAGCACCAGGAGATCCACGCGGTGGTCGGTCATCGCCTTGGCCATCTCGCGGCCGTCGGAGGCGGTCGTGACATGACAGGAATTGGTGCGGAGATATTTTGCGATAAGGGACCGCGTCTCGCGGTCGTCCTCGACGACAAGGATATTGGGCGCAGCCTGGGTCATACCGATCTTTTGTCCGTGATTCGGGGAAAGCGGCTCAGGAATTTTGTTTCAGTATGTGTCTGAAATCTTGCCCGGCTATCCGGGTTAACAGGTCGGCCGCAGGGAGAAAAGTTATCGTTCTGTCATCAATCCTATGCCCTGAAATGCGGCAGAACCCTCTCGGGACAGCGCATCGGCCCCTGGTCGTTATGGCGGCCGGAGAAAGGGAAGGGCGGCTGTCATATCCGGGGGCGGAACCCGTTACCCCGGCGACGCGTTATTTCTCTTTCGGGTCAAGGAGGGTGAGATGGCTGTCGAGGTCGAGACCAGGCCGCATCAGCTCATTGCAAGCGACCGGGTCGAGGGGACGGCGGTGCGCCGGGCCAATGGCGACATGATCGGCCATATCGAGCGGCTGATGATCGACAAGATCTCCGGCAAGGTATCGTACGCGGTGTTGAGCTTCGGTGGCTTCCTGGGCATTGGAACCAATTTGATCCCGCTGCCCTGGGGCCGGCTGCACTACAACCCGAAGTTCGAGGCCTATGAGCTCGACATCGAGGACGAGGAGCTGAAGCGCGCGCCGTCGTTCCGTGCCGACAAGGATTTCGATTGGGGCGATCGCTCGCAGGAAGTCGAGCTGCATCGCTTCTACGGCGTGCCGCCCTATTGGGGCGGCTTCTGATCGCGCGGCAACATGCGCGCATGACGACGCTCGTCGATCGATGATGCGGTCGCCGGGGCGAGCGTGCGGCTTGTACAGCGCGGTTCGCCGGGACGACTTAGTGAGCCAAACATCGTCACATCATGGACTGCGCGTCCGGCGCAGTCGTGAGGCTCAACCGCAAGCTTAGTTGAGAGATCACGATACCTTTCGTCAAGCGATGGAGCGTTCCATACGCTGAAAGGTCCTCACCCTGTTCCTCGGCATTTGAGCGGCTTTTGAGCGCAGGTCCGTTAGGAACGGTTGCGAAGATGACGGGTTTTCCCAGCATCGATTTTGCGAGAGGAGAGCCATCAATGTTGGTCAAATCCATCATCGCCGGCCTCGCCGGCACCGCGCTGCTTGCAACCGTCGCCGTTGCGCAGACGCCAACCGATAAGGGCGACAAGATGTCTCCTGCGGCGTCGACGTCAGCCACGTCAGCCACGTCGCCGGATTCGTTCAAGGGCAACTGGCGCGCGTCGAAGGTCGTCGGCCTCAGCGTGTACAACGATGCCAATGAAAGCGTCGGCTCGATCAATGATCTGCTGATGGAGAAGGGCGGCGCCATGAAGGCGGTCGTGATCGGCGTCGGCGGCTTCCTTGGCGTCGGCGAGCACCTGGTCGCGGTCCCGATCGACAAGGTGAAGTTCGTGAACGAGCCGATCGCCTATACCGGCGCCTCGAACACCGGCAGCACAAGCAAGTCGACGACCACCACCACGGGCGCGGCGCCTGCGGCGGCGACGTCGAAGCCGAATCCCTGGTATCCGGATCATGCCGTGTTCAATGCGAGCAAGGATGAGCTGAAGGCGATGCCGGAATTCAAGTATTCGATCGACTAACGCATCGCGTCACCTGCAAGAGAAGAGCGCGTCCGGTTGCTGCCGGGCGCGCTTTTTTGCTGGTCGGATGGATAAAATTTGGGAAGAGTGTAGGGAGAGTGGGTCAGACGATTCAATTCGGACAGCGCGTTGCAATCATCATCAACCCTTACGTGATCATTCGTCAAATGGCTGAAGAACCTGATGAATGACAAGGACCGCGATGGCGGCGATCCCGCGATAGCCCGGATTCGCGGCCGCTACCCGCAATACACGCGGCGCCGCTTGGCAGGCTTTGCGGAGCGGCTGCAACAGAAGGTTCATGCCGGCCGCGTGCCGATCACCTCGCTCGCGCTTGCCGGTCCCACCGAGCGGATCAGCCTCGAGGACGCGCTCAAGCTCGATTATCGGCCGGTCCCATTGGGCGAGACGCTGGGACCGCTATGGGCGACTTATTGGGTGCAGGTCGTGGCCGAGGTGCCGCAGGCCTGGGCCGGCTCGCGCGTGGATCTGTATTGGGACAGCCGCTCGGAAGCGCTGCTTTGGCTCAACGGACGCTCCTCGCAGGGTCTCAATCCCGGCCGCCACATCGCGCCGCTCGTTCAGTCGGCGAGCGGCGGGGAGACGATCAGCTTCCATGTGGAGGTGGCCTGCAACGGCCTGTTCGGTGCGTTCTGGAGCGATCCGCAGGCCTACGCGCTGGTCGCCTGCGAGCTGCGCTGCTTCGATCCCGAGGCTACGGCATTCTATTTCGACTACGAGGTGCTGCGCCAGCTCGAGGCTGACCGCGACCCCACGACAAAGTCGAGGTCATACGGAGCTGTCGGAGAGACGGCGCAGCCGGCGCTGGATCGGACCTGGGCGGGGCGCCTGCTGCACGATCTCAACCGAATCTGCAACATCACCGATCCCGACGATCGCGCGACATGGCCGGCGGCGCGGGCGATCCTCGATAGCCTGCTCGCGGCACGAAATGGCAGCATCACCCACGAGATGTCGGCGATCGGCCACGCCCATCTCGACACGGCTTGGCTGTGGCCGCTGGCGGAAACCCGGCGCAAGGCGCAACGCAGCTTCTCCACGGCGGTGGCGCTGATGGAGCGCTATCCCGATTTCAAGTTCGCCTGCTCACAGGCCTATCAGTATGCCGTCATCGAGCAGAATGACCCTGACCTGTTCGCCCGAATTCGCGCCAAGGCCGCCGCCGGCCAATGGATTCCGGTCGGCGGCAGCTGGATCGAGCCGGACTGCAATCTGCCGTGGGGCGAGTCGATCTGCCGACAGTTCCTCTATGGTCAGCGCTATTTCGAGCAAACGTTCGGCGCGCGCTCCAGCGTGTTCTGGAATCCCGACGTGTTCGGCTACGACGCCCAGCTGCCGCAGCTGATGCAGTCGGCCGGGATGTCGCGCTTCCTGACCCAGAAGCTGTCGTGGAACAAGTTCACCTCACCGCCGCATCACAGCTTCCATTGGCGCGGACTGGATGGCAGCACGGTGCTGGCGCATTTCCCCCCGGCGGACACTTACAACGGATCGGCGCAGGTCGCGGAGCTCCGCTATCACGCCGCCAATTACAAGGACGCCGACCGTTCGTCCGACGCACTCTATCTGTTCGGCTATGGCGACGGCGGCGGCGGTGCCGACGAGACGATGCTCGAGACGTTGCAGCGCGCAAGGGACTTGCAGGGGCTGCCGCGAATCCAGATTCGCTCCGTCGACGAGTTCTTCGACCGCCTGGCGACATCAGCGCCGGATCTGGCGACGATCGAAGGCGAGCTCTATCTCGAATATCATCGTGGTACCTACACTACGCAGGCCGAGACCAAGCGTCTCAACCGCGCTTGCGAGGCCGGTCTTCAGGCCCTCGAATTCGTGACCACGGTCGCGGCCGCCTGCCGGCAACCGGCACCATCAGCACAGGAGATCGAAGCGCTGTGGCGCACGCTGCTGGTGAACCAGTTCCACGACATCATTCCCGGCAGCAGCATCCGCGAGGTCTATGAACGTGCGGAGGTCGAACTCGCCGGCGTGGCGGAGGAGGCCGGGCGTCGCACGCAAGCCGTGCTGACGACACTGTGCGATCCCGAAGGCGGCAATTGGACACCCGTCAACACGCTGGGCTGCGCGCGCGCCGAGGTCACGTCCGACCCCGACGGCGAGCTTCGTCACATCGTCGCCGCGCCGTTTGCGGAGGGTGAAACGACGACGACCGACGATCGCGTTGTGGTCGCCGCCGATCTGGACGGCTTCGTGCTGTCGAACGCGCGGCTCGAAGCGCGCATTGATCGCAGCGGGCTCGTTCGGTCACTGCTGCATGTTGCGACCGGCCGCGAGACCTTCGCATCGCCGGCAGCCCGGCTGCTGCTGCTCGATGACCGGCCGCTCGATTTCGAGGCTTGGGATATCGATCCGTTCGCGCTGGAGACCGCGCGCGAGGTGACGGGGGAGGTGAGCTGCGTCGTGCTGTCGGATGGCGGACTGCGCGGCGAGATCCGTTTCGAGCGCGGGCTCGGACGCGCGAGCCGGCTCGCGCAGGTGATCCGCCTCGATGCCGGCGCCGATCATCTCGAATTCGAAACCACGGTCGATTGGCAGGAGCGCAAGACGGCGCTGAAGGTCATGTTCCCCGTCGCCTGCCGTGCATCGAACGCAACCTATGAAACCATGTTCGGCGCAACCGAGCGGCCGACCCATGCCAACACGGATGCCGATGCGGCCAAGTACGAGGTGCCCGGGCATCGCTGGGCCGATCTAGCCGAGCCGGATTTCGGCGTGTCGCTGTTCAGCGACTGCCGTCACGGCTATTCGGCGTTCGGCAACCAGCTCGCGCTGACGCTGCTGCGCGGCTCCGAATTGCCTGATCCGCAGGCCGATATCGGGCGGCACCGGATGCGCTATGCGATCTATCCCCACCACGGCGACTGGCGCAGCGCGGACACGGTCGGGCGCGCCTTGCGGTTCGAGCGTCCGGTGCTGTGGACCAAAGGGCGCCCTGGCGCGCTGTTGCGACGATCGCTCCTGACCGCGTCTCCGGCCAACGTGATCGTCGATACGATCAAGCCCGCCGAGGATGGAGACGGCTGGGTGGTGCGGCTTTACGAGAGCGCCGGCATTCGCACCGCCGCGGCGCTCGATTTCGGCGTCGACATCGCGTCGGTGTGGATCAGCAACACCCTGGAAGACCGCATCGAGGCCTTGCCGACCGAGGATCGGGGATGCCGCCTGGCGCTGCGTCCATTCCAGATCGCAACGCTGCGGGTCTTCCAGGCGTAATGCCTGCAGTGACTTTCGCTCCGGCTTGCGGGGCACGGCATGGCAGCCGCGGAATTCCGTCTGCGATGCGCGGAGAGACCGGATCGCATCGCTCGATGCGATCCGGTCTGGCGTGGCCGTCAGTTCGACTTCACCAGCGGACAGCCGCCCTTGTCGAGCGGGCGGAACGCCTCGTCGCCGGGCACGGTGGCGATCAGCTTGTAGAGGTCCCACTCGCCCTTGGATTCCTCGGGCTTCTTGACCTCGAACAGATACATGTCGTGCACCATGCGGCCGTCGATCCGGATATGGCCGTTCTTGGCGAAGAAGTCGTTGACCGGCGTGGCGCGCATCTGGGCCATCACCTTCGGCGCCTCGTCGGTGCCGATAGCCTCGATCGCCTTCAGGTAATGCATGGTCGCCGAATAGAGGCCGGCCTGGATCATGGTCGGCATATGGCCGACCTTCTCGTTGAAGCGCTTCGAGAAGGCGCGCGTCTCATCGTTCATGTCCCAATAGAAGGCGTCGGTGACGATCAGGCCCTGGGTGGCCTTGATGCCGAGCGAATGCGTGTCGGTGATCTCCTGCAGCAGCGCGATCATCTTCTGGCCGCCCTGGGTCAGGCCGAACTCGGAAGCCTGCTTCAGCGCGTTGGTGGTGTCGCCGCCGGCATTCGCCAGCGCCACGACCTTGGCCTTGGAGGCCTGCGCCTGCAGCAGGAAGGACGAGAAGTCCGACGAGTTGAGCGGATGACGCACGTCGCCCAGCACCTTGCCGCCGCTCTCCTTGACGACATTGGCGGCATCGCGTTCCAGCGCCATGCCGAAAGCGTAGTCGGCGGTGACGAAGAACCAGGTGTCCTCGCCGCGCTTGACCATCGCCTTGCCGGCGACGTTCGATAGCGCATAGGTGTCGTAGGTCCAGTGCACCGTGTTGGGCGAGCAGGCGGTGCCGGTGATATCGGAGGAGCCGCCGCCGGAATTGATGTGGATCTTGTTCTTCTCGCGCGTCAGCGCCGAGATCGGCAATGCGACCGACGAGGTCGGCACGTCGAGGATCGCGTCGACCTTGTCGTTGTCGTACCAGTTGCGTGCGATGTTGACGCCGACGTCGGGCTTGTTCTGGTGATCGGCTGCGATCACCTGCACCGGCTTGCCTTTCACCTTGCCGCCGTAATCGGCGACCGCCATCTCGACGGCGGCGACCGAGCCCTTGCCGGTGGCGTCCGCGTAGAGGCTCGACATGTCGGTGAGCACGCCGATCTTGACGACATCGTCGGAGATCTGGGCGTTCGCCGCGGTCGCTGAGACCGCGAGCGCGAGGCCGGCCGCCGCTGCGGCCAAGATTGTTTTCATCGTGTTTTTCTCCCTGACTTTTTCGTTGAGGGTTGCTTCCACCGGGGCGTTCTAGCCGCTGCGACAAGCTGTCGCAAAGACGACTTTTTGAGCATGCGCGCGGCAAGTGTTCCCCCTCTCCCCGCTCTTCGCGGGGAGAGGGTTGGGGTGAGGGGCCTTATCCACGGGTGGCGATTGTCGTGAGACCTGTACCCCCTCACCCGGATTGCTTCGCAATCCGACCTCTCCCCGCAAGCGGCTCTCCGATTCACACATTTTGGAGTCTCAGGGTCGAGCCGTATTTGATGCGCTGGAAGTCGTCGAGGCCCCGGCGCATGGTTTTTGGGCCGGGTTTGTCATAGTAACCGGTCCAGCCGCCAAGACGAGCGATGACCCATGCGGCGAAGGCGAGCGATCCCTTTGAATGCGGGTTCTGTTGGCGCGCGGTTTTGCCT
>NZ_JADYVV010000104.1:0-22098 GCF_020194035.1 Bradyrhizobium sp. BRP56 | reverse complement strand
GAATGCCGGAGAATGCGTCCGGCGGCTCTTCTTCGTCATCTTCGCTCCTGATTCGCAGCAAGAATCCTCGCCGCTGTCAGGCAGAAAATCCACTCAAGCTACTGTCCGAATTTGCGGGGCCAGCTCTTGGAGACCGGAGAGCCCGTCACCGACGTGGAGGTTTACGGCCAGCGCCCCGGCCACAATGACGAGCGATGCTGGATCACGCATTGGCATCCGCAGCGCGAACCGAACGGGAGCATCGTCGGCGTCAACGTTGCGGCCGAAGAGATCACCGATCGCAAGCGCAGCGAACGCGAGATCCGCGCCGCGCGCGACGCGGCCGAGAAGGCGTTGCACCATCTGCAGGAGACCCAGGCGTCGCTGATCGAGGCGGAAAAGCTCGCGGCGCTGGGCCGGCTGGTGGCCGGCGTCGCGCACGAGATCAACAGTCCGGTCGGCACCAGTCTCACCGTCGCGTCAGTGCTGGAGCAGAAATGCGCCGACTTCGCTGCCGAGGCCGCGCGCGGCAAGCTGAAGCGGTCCAGCCTGAGCGATTTCATCGAGGTCGTCGAAAGCGCCTCGTCGCTGCTTGTCGGCAACCTCAAGCGCGCGGCAGACCTGGTGCAATCGTTCAAGCAGGTCGCCGTCGATCGCAGCTATTTCGACCGCAGCCAGTTCGATCTCGGCGCGGCGACCGAGCAGGTTCTCTCGAACCTGCGTCCGGCCTTGCCGAAGAACAACCTGGCGCTCGAGGTCGATTGCCCGCCCGGTCTTGCCATGAACAGTTACCCCGGCCCCTACGGCCAGGTGCTGACCAATCTGTTCGTCAATTCGGTGGCGCACGCGTTTCCGGATGGCAAGGGCGGCGTGATCACGATCCGGCTGCGCGCCTCAGGCGCGGCCCAGGTCGAGATCCTGTTCGCCGACAACGGTTGCGGGATGGACGACGACGTGCTGCGGCAGGCCTTCGATCCATTCTTCACCACGCGCCGCGACATCGGCCGCATCGGGCTCGGTCTCCACATCGTTCATAACATCGTCACGAACCGGCTGGGTGGAGAGCTCCATCTCGACAGTGCCCCGGGCATGGGGACACGCATGCGGATCACGCTGCCACGGGTGGCGCCGCGGCGCGGAACCGATGGTTGATGCCCACAGGGGGCGTTGAGAAGGAAATGCTCCCCGGTTTTCGAGCTGGAAAACGTCCTTCCAAGTAACCGCCGCAAAAGGCATTCCACTACCCTTGCTTCCGCCCCCGTCGTCGCGACATTCTCAGGGTATTCCTGATGGTTACGATGATGAGCCAATCCGCATTCGATCCCTTCGGCGAGCCGGTCCCCGCGGTCGATCCTTCGATCGCGAGCGAGGGCGTGTCGAAATGGCTGAAGACAGCGGGCACCAGCGTGTTCTGGGTGCTGGTGGTCGGCATCGTGCTGGCACGGGCCGTCTATTTCGAGCCCGGCGTGTTCAGCTTCGAGCATGCCGTTGCCTGGGCGCAGGGTCTGTTCGCCGCGCTCTAGCCGCAGGCCCGCGCGGCGCCGTCCTGGCCCTTTGCGCCTCCCGAATGATCCCCTCGAACGCCACCGCTGCCGGTACCTCGAGCCGGCCGGGCGATTTCAGTTGCCAGAGCGTGCGCTCGATATGGATGCCCTTGATCGGGATCACCTTCAGCTTTCCGAGCTTCACTTGATCGTCGATCGTCGCGATCGACACGATGGCGACGCCGACGCCTGATGCCACCGCCTGCTTGATCGCTTCGGTGCTGCCGATCTCGAGCGTCCGCTGCGGCTCGACGTGGTGGGCGGCCAGCGCCTGCGCGACCACCTCGCGCGTGCCTGAGCCGGGTTCCCGCACGATCAGGATCTCGTCGTTCAGCGACCGGATGTCGATCGGCCCCTGGACCGCTGCGAAGCGATGATCCGGACCCGCAATCAGCGCCATCACATCGGTACGCCAGGCTTCGCTGATCAAATTCTCGTCCTCGACCGGCCCCTCGACCAGCGCGATCTCGATCTCGTGTCCCAGCATCAGCGCGGCGATGTCGCTGGTGTTGGCGCTGACGACGTGCAGATCGATGCCGGGAAAGGCACGGTGGAACACGCCGAGATATTCCGGGATCATGTAGGTCGCGATCGTGGTGCTGGCGCCGATCCGCAGCGAGCCGCTGTCGAGGTTGCGCAGCGCCTGCAATTCGTCCTCGGCGGCGCGCTCAGCCGCGAACAGGGTCTCGGCATGCCGCGCCAGCGCCGCGCCCTCCCGCGTCGGTCGCACCCCCTTCGGCGTGCGGTCGAGCAGCCGGCAGCCGACCTGCAGCTCGAAATCCCGCACGCCCTTGGAGATCGCGGGCTGGCTGATGTGCAGGAGGTCGGCGGCGCGGGAGAAACTTCCGGTTCTCGCCACGGCCGCGAACAGGCGGAGCAGATGCAGGTTGAGGGACATAACTTCTCTCTATCGGGGCAGTCCGAAAATATATTAGCCAAGAGGTGTGCCATGGCGCATAAAATCTTCTCCGAAAAGAGGATTTTGTGCCGGAACAACAACAAGACCAGGGGCAGAAGCAGGGGGCGCTGCGGCGCATATTCCAGCTCATTCCGGGGATTCTGCTCTGCGGGGCGGTCACCGTCATCTCGCTCGGCATCCAGGCCGCCGAGGAGCGCGTTTTCGACCATCCCTATATCGAGGCCCTCGTCGTCGCGATCCTGCTCGGCATGGCGGTGCGCACCGCCTGGGAGCCGTCGGCGCGCTGGCGCTCGGGCATTGCCTTCAGCGCCAAGCAGCTGCTCGAGGTCGCGGTGATGCTGCTCGGCGCCTCCATCAGCTTTGCCGCGATCGTGGCATCGGGCGGGCTGCTGATCGGCGCCATCGCGGTGACCGTCGTGATCATGCTGGCGGTGAGCTATGGCCTCAGCCGGATGCTCGGGCTCAAGACCAAACTCGCGATCCTGATTGCCTGCGGCAATTCGATCTGCGGCAACTCGGCAATCGCGGCGGTGGCGCCGGTGATCGAGGCCGACGGCGACGACATCGCCTCGTCGATCTCGTTCACCGCCATTCTCGGCGTGCTGATGGTGCTCGGCCTGCCGCTGCTGATCCCGCTGCTGAAGCTGACGGCGACGCAATACGGCATCCTCGCCGGCCTCACCGTCTACGCCGTGCCGCAGGTGCTGGCGGCGACCGTGCCGGCCGGCATCGTCTCGACCCAGATCGGCACGCTGGTCAAGCTGGTGCGGGTGTTGATGCTGGGCCCGATCGTGATCGGCCTCTCGCTGCTGGTGGCGCGCCGGCGCAAGGCCGGCGCCGCCAGGGAGGGCACCTCAAAGGCCGCCCCGATCAGCCCGTTCAAGCTGGTGCCCTGGTTCATCATCGGCTTCCTGGTGCTGGCCGCGCTGCGCTCGTTCCAGCTCGTGCCCGACATCGCGATCGCGCCGGTGACGAAGACGGCGGCGATCCTCACCGTCGTCTCGATGGCAGCCCTCGGGCTCGGCGTCGATGTGCGCGTGCTCTCGACGGTCGGCGGCCGCGTGACGGCCGCCGTCACGCTGTCGCTGATGCTGCTCCTGGGCTTGAGCATCGGCCTCGTGCACTTCTTCAAGTAGAGCATGATCCGGAAAAGTGCGGAGCGGTTTTCCGAAGAGATCATGCTCACATCAAAGTGCCGGCTACTCGGCGGCCTTCGTGGTCTTGCCGAACATCCGTGTCGGTGCGGCAAAGCCGCAGGACGTGCCGTCGGTGATCTTGACCTGATCTTCCCAGGGCAGGCGGAAGCGGCCGGACACCATGTCCTGCATGAACGTGTAGGGGCAATCCATCGCGCCGCCTTTCACCGCGACATAGCCGCGGTGCCAGAGCTGATAGATGTTGTTCTCGACGCCCCAGTTGATCCGCGCCTCGCGCACGAGGTCGGGCCGCACCTCGGCGGTGATGATCTCGTCGGCCCGTCCCGTGGTGCCGTGCGCGATGATGCTGCCGTCGAAATTGACGATCATGCCTTCGCCCATCGAGTCGAACGACCCGTCCGAGCCGCACATGCAGACATTGGCCGTCACCATCAGGTTCTGGAACGCGTTGGCCTGGTTGGTGAAGCGCCAGCTGTCGCGGATCGGGGCGGTGTAGCCTGCGGTGCGGATCATGATCTCCGCGCCCTTGTAGGCGCATTCGCGGGCCATTTCCGGGAACATGCCGTCATGGCAGATGATCAGCGCGATCTTCGCGCCTTTCGGTCCATCGATCACGGGAATGCCGATGTTGCCGGGCTCCCACGGCTCGACCGGAATCCAGGGATGGAATTTGCGGTAGTACAGCTTGATATCGCCGTGATCGTCGATGATCAGCCCTGAATTATAGGGGTTACCATGCGGGTTGAACTCCATGATGGAGAAGCAGCCCCAGATCTTGTTCTCGATGCAGGCCCGCTTGAAAGCCGCGACTTCAGGCCCGTCGAGCCGGCACATGATCTCCGGATTGTTATCCATCGAGAGGCCGTGCAGCGAGTATTCGGGGAACACGACGAGGTCCATGGTTCCGAGGTTGCGCCGCGCCTTGCCGACCATCCATACGATGCGCTCCGTCTGCCGTGCCAGGTCGGACCTTGTCGCAACCACAGGCAACTGCAGCTGCACCAGTCCGATCACGACGCCGTTCGGTGATTTGTTGAGACCGCCAAGTCCATTCATGCCTGTCCTCCCGCCTGTTTGAAATGGGCTGTCATTTCGCGAACGATAATCTTCGTTCGGTCGGGCTCCCAGCTAGCAACGATCATGCCAGCAAGATCGCAGAATGCGCAAATGCAGCGTACGGTCGCATGCTGATCGGGATCGCCGCGATGCGCCGCATCATTGCGCAATGGCACGCGGTTTGCTTAATCAATGCGGGTTTTCTCGCATTCGGGGCGTGCGTCATGGCGAATTCAAGCGGGACAATCGCGGCGGAGCCGGCGCCGATCACGCTCGACTGGAGCAGGACCGCGCTCGTCATCATCGACATGCAGCGCGATTTCATGGAGCGAGGGGGCTTCGGCGAGACGCTCGGCAATGACGTCAGCCGGCTTGCCCGCGCGGTGCAGCCGATCGCCGCGGTGCTCGCGGCGGTGCGCGACGCCGGGCTGCTCGTGGTCCACACCCGCGAGGGCCATCTGCCCGATCTCTCCGACGCGCCGCCGGCGAAGGTCGAGCGCGGCGCGCCGTCGCTTCGGATCGGCGATCCCGGACCGATGGGACGAATCCTGATCCGCGGCGAGGCGGGGCACGACATCATTCCGGAGCTCTATCCCCTCGACAGCGAGATCGTGATCGACAAGCCCGGCAAGGGCGCGTTCTACGCCACCGAATTCGGCGACATCCTGCAAAAGTACGGCATCGAGAATCTGCTGGTCTGCGGCGTCACCACCGAGGTCTGCGTCAACACCACGGTGCGCGAGGCCAACGACCGCGGCTACCGCTGCATCGTGATATCAGACGGCTGCGCGTCCTACTTCCCGGAATTCCACGAGATGGGCCTGAAGATGATCA
Organism: Bradyrhizobium sp. BRP56; assembly: GCF_020194035.1. Taxonomy (NCBI): domain Bacteria; kingdom Pseudomonadati; phylum Pseudomonadota; class Alphaproteobacteria; order Hyphomicrobiales; family Nitrobacteraceae; genus Bradyrhizobium; species Bradyrhizobium sp. BRP56. The sequence goes on along the minus strand of NZ_JADYVV010000104.1, from coordinate 16,609 downwards.
AGGCCCAGGGCGGCATTTTCGGCTGGGTCACCGATTCAGCCGCGGTGCTGGAGGCGCTCGCTGGCTAGAGGGCGAGGGGACGCGTCAAGGATATCGCCTTTGTGACCCAAAGCCGACTCTGGCGTGCACAACAAGCTTGACGCTATGGCCGTGCATCGCGTTTATCCTCCACATGAGCACGATCAAAGCAGTCTGCGTCTATTGCGGCTCTTCGCCCGGTCACGACGTTGCCTACGTCGAGGCAGGCGAACGATTGGGACACGCTCTTGCCGCATCGGGATTGACGCTGATCTACGGCGGCGGAACCCATGGTGTGATGGGCGCGGTCGCTCGCGGCACACTGAATAACGGCGGCAAGGTCGGCGCGATCATTCCGAGATTTCTCACAAACTGGGAAACGACGACTGATGCGCTCAAGATGTTCGAAGACTTGACGATCACAGACACCATGCACGAGCGCAAACACAGAATGTTCGAGCGTTCTGATGCCTTCGTGGCACTTCCGGGTGGCATCGGTACCGTCGAGGAAATCGTGGAAATCATGACTTGGGCCCAGCTTGGGCAGCACCGTAAGCCGATGGTCCTGGTGAACATCAAAGGGTTTTGGGCGCCGATGATGGCAATGCTGGACCACATACGCAGCGCAGGTTTCCTTCATAGAGACCACCTGCTTCAACCCATTATCGTTGATCGTGCCGAGGACGTAATCCCCGCGATTGTCGCGGCCGCTGCTAAAGAGAGCACGTCCGAAGTCGGTGGTTCGTCGATCATCGACAAGATGTAGATTTCAGTGTCCTCAGACTTAATGGGGCCGGGTGCCATCGGCTTCCGCTATTGGCCTCAGCCGACATGACCGAGCACGTGTCGTTTGTCCGCTTCTGACGGTAATGCGGGCGTCATTCGGCGGGCGGATTTACGAGTACGCGCTCTAGCCGCCTTTCACCGCACCCGCCGTCAGTCCCGCCACGATCTGCCGCTGCGCCATCACGGTGAGCAGCAGCACCGGCGCGGTCACGATCAGCGCGGCGGCGGCGAGCGGGCCCCAGCTCAGCTGATCGAACGAGATCATGTTGTAGACCGCGACCGGCAGCGTGCGGGTCTCACGCCCGGCCAGCACGATGCCGAACACGAAATTATTCCAGGAGAAGATCACCGCGAGGATGAAGGCAACCGCAAGGCCGGGCTTGGCGATCGGCAGCGCGACATGGCGGAACACCTGCCAGCGCGTCGCGCCGTCGATCAGCGCAGCTTCCTCCAGCTCCAGCGGCGTGGTCTCGAAATAGCCGATCATGATCCAGATCACGATCGGCACCGTGACCACGAGATGGATGATGATCTGCGGCACCAGCGTGCCGAGCAGGCCGAGCCACTGGAACAGCAGGAACAACGGGATCAGATACGACAGGCCCGGCGTGATGCGCGCGATCAGGATCACGATCGCCGATTTATGCGCGGCCATCCGCGCGATGCCGTAGCCCGCGGGCACGCCGACCAGCATCGCAAGGCCCGTGGCGCAGCCGGTGACCACAAGGCTGTTGCTGAAATAGGTCAGGAATCGGTTGGACGCGAACACGTCGGCATAGTTCTTCCAGGCGATATGCTCCGGAAAGAACACCGGCGGATAGGAGGCGTTGTCGATCTCGAATTTGAGCGACAGCGAGGCCATCCAGAGGAAGAACAGGATCGCCGGCGAGACGATGACGAACACCGACAGCCAAAGCCCGATCCGCCCGAGAATCTGGCGCGGGTTCATGCCTCGCCCCCGAGTTCAGATGTCCACAGCAGGCGCTTGCGCAAGTAAAGCAGCAGTGCCGCCAGCGCCACGATCAGGAGGAAGAACACCACCGCGATCGCCGAGCCGTAGCCGAGGTCGTAGTAGACGAAGGCGACGCTGTAGAGATAGACGTTGATGGTCTCCGACGCCGAGCCCGGCCCTCCTTGCGTGATCGCGAAGATGATGTCGAAGCTTTTCACCGCGTCGATCATCCGGATCATGCCGGCGATGAACAGGAACGGCATGATCAGGGGGAGCGTGATGAAGCGGAACATCTGCCAGAAATTGGCGCCGTCGATCTGCGCGCTTTCATAGGGTTCGGTCGGGATCGCGGCGAGGCCGCCGAGCACGATCAGCATCACCAACGGCGTCCATTGCCAGGTCTCGACCAGCACCAGCGAGGGGATCACCGTCGCGGGGTTGAACACCCAGAGCTGCGGCGGCAGCCCGACCAGCGACAGCAGATAATTCAGCACGCCGAGCTGCGGGTGGAACATCATGGTCCACACCAGCGCGATCGCCACCGGCGTGGCCATCATCGGCATGATGAAGATGCCGCGCAGGAAGCCGCGCGCTGCGAATTTCTGATGGAATACCACCGCCGCCAGCGTGCCGAACACCAGCGGCAACAGCACTGACAGCGCTGTATAGGACAGCGTGTGCCCGACCGCCTCGACGAAGCGCGGATCGGTCGGCAGCCGCAAATAGTTGGCGAGCCCGACGAACACGGTCGGCGAGCCGACCTTCCATTCCTGCAGGCTCATCCAGATCGTGAACACCCACGGAAAGATGATCACCGCCAGCACCACGACGAGCGCCGGGATCACGAACGGCCAGTAGGACGGCGGACGCCATTCACGTGCCGGCGCGGCGTCTCCAGAGCCTGCGGCTCTGGACTCTTGCTTTGACGCGTTTTCTTCACGCGAACCGGTACCCACTTCGCTTGAAAACGCTTTGCCGGCCGCCGCCGGCTCAGTCTGAGTCACCACGCTCACGCTTTTTCGCTACGCTCCAGGATGGGGCGGAATTGCTCGTGCGCCTTTTTCAGCTCGGTGGCGGGATCGGCGCCCGACAGCGTCGCGGTCAGCGCCGCGCCGACGATGTCGCGGAATTCGGCGACCGGGATGATGACGGGCAGGCCGAGCTTCGAGATCTTGGCGGAATCGACCACCGACTGCAGCCATTCCTTGGTCTTCACGCCCTTGGCGACCTCGGCATCGTCGACGATGGAGTTGCGGAACGGCACGCCGCCGCCGGCCTGCAGCAGGCGCGCGCCCTGTCCGCGCGAGACCACCCATTGGCAGAGCAGATAGGCGGCTTCCTTGTTCTTGCTCGCCGCGGCGATACCGACGCCGTCGCCATAGGTCGAGGAGAACTTGCCCTTGGGACCGGCGGGCACCAGCGTGTAGCCGACCTTGCCGACGACGCGCGAGGCGGCGGGATCTTCCAGCGGCGGCGCCCAGCCGTCGGCGTCGATCCACATCGCGGACCTGCCTTGCGTGAAGGACGCCATCGACTCCATCCAGTTGAAGCCGGCGACGCCGGGAGGCGCGCATTTCGTCAGCAGCCGCTGATAGAGCTTGGTGGCCTCGATCGCCTCGGGGCCGTCGGTCAGGATGTTGCCCTTGGCATCGAGGAATTCGCCGCCATAGTTGAGATAGAAGTTGGTCCACATCGCCATGTTGGCGTTGCGCAGGCCGCGGCCGACGAAGCCGTAGATGCCTTCCTTCGGATCGGTCAGCTTCTCGGCCGCGATTGCCATCTCCTCCAGCGTCTTCGGGACCTCGACGCCCTTCTTCTGGAACAACTCCTTGTTGTAGTAGAGGATGAAATAGTCGACCGACCATGGCAGCGACAGCATCTGGCCCTTGTCGTTGCGGGCATATTGCAGCCCAGCCGCCGAGAAATCGCTCTCGACGAGGTCCGGCGGCGTCATGCTCGGATCCTTCAGAAAGCCCGACATGTCGGCGAGCCAGCCGGCCTTCTCGAACTGCCGCTTCTGCACGTGATAGCTCAGATGCACGACGTCGAAGCTCGGCTTGCCCGAGGACAGCTCGATCACGCATTTCTGGCGCTGCTGCTGCTCGGGAATCTGCTCCGACTCGACCTTGATGCCGGTGAGCTCGGTAAATTCCTTGATGTATTTTTGCAGATTGTCGCCGCGCGGCCCCTTGGCGAGAATCACCTCGAGCGTGGTGCCGGAATATTTCTTCCAGTTGACGTCGGCGCGGGCCGGAAATCCGGTCAGTCCAACCGCGCCGGCGGCCGCGGTGCCGGCCAGCATCTGCCGGCGCGAGATCAGGTGATGCGACATGTTTCTCTCCCTGGACGGTTCTTGTTTGGGAGAGATACTAGCGCCTCAACTTTCTGTGCCTAGTCCCACATGCGCGGCGCCGTTGCATAACGCTGCGCCGCGCATGGTATGGCAGCTATGCCTTGACGAAAGCGAGCAGGGTGCCGTTGCCGGAAGCCGGCGGCACGGTGATGCTGTCGCCGCTCTTCACGCCGGCTGAGCCCAGCGCTCTCTCGGTGGCGGCAAGATCGGCCGCGATCACGAGGCCGGCGCCGCCGCGGTCGGACAGGCCATCCAGCGATACGCCGGGATAACGTTTGCCGAGCTGATCCCTGGTCAGGAACACGAAGTCGGCGCGGTCGCCGCCGGACGGTACTGCAACCGCACCGTCGGCGTCGTTCCTCACCGCGATGTCGATCATCTTGGAGAGATGCGCGGCATCCGCCCCGGGATCGGGCGAGACGATCAGCACCTGCTTGAGGCGTTTTGCCCCATTGGCGTGCGTCATCAATTCGGGAATCCACACCGTCTCGCGGGTCTTGTGCTGGCAGGCGAAGATGCGGACGCCGCCGGGCGCCTCCGCGGTCGGCCACTGGAAGGTGCGGAATTTTGCCGCGGAGACCGTGCCATCAGGCAAGGTCACCGGGCGTTCGAAATCGGTCGGCCCGATCGGCGCATAGCCGCGCGCGCGAATCTCCTCGGCACCAGCAGCGGAATCCACCGCGGTGAATGCAATGCGTTCGATGCCTTCGCCGCGCTTCTCGAGGAAGGCGCGCGCCGGAGCGTTGTGTTCGGTCGGCGTCAGCACGCCGAGCAATTCCATGTAATCGGGGTCGAACATGATGGTGTAATTGCCCGATCCCATATGCGCGCTATGGGTGCCGCGCGGCGACACGGTGAAGCCGAGCCGCTTGTAGTTCTCGGCGGCCTTGTCGAGGTCCTTCACCATGACCACGGCGTGATCGATTCCGATGACGTTCTTGAGTGCCACTTGTTGTCTTCCCGGCTGGAATAGGAGAGTAGAATTAGCTAACCAGAATGACCGGGCGCCCGCAAGGAAGGATCATGATGAACAGCAATGCCGTGCGCTGGCCCAGTTCGCTCTGGGCAGCAGTGACGCCCTCCGGCCCTGATTGTCCCGAGCTGACCGGCGCGCAGCAGGCTGATGTCGTGATCATCGGCGGCGGCTTCACGGGTCTATCGACCGCGCTGCATCTGCGCGAGGCCAATGTCGATGTTGCGATCGTCGAGGCCGCCGAGCCGGGCTGGGGTGCCTCGGGGCGCAACAACGGCCAGGTGATTCCGACGCTGTCGCGCCCCGATCCCGATGACATCATCGCGAGGCACGGCGCGGCCGGCGAGCGCTTCGTCGCGATGCTGCGCGACAGTGCGGCCATGCTGTTCGACGTCGTCAAACGCTACAACATCGAAGCCGAGCAGGAGCAGGCCGGCTGGGTGCAGCCGGTGCATTCGCCGGGCCGCATCAAGATTGCGGAGCGGAGGGTGCAGCAATGGTCGAAATTCGGCGCGCCTGTTGAGCTGCTGTCGCGCGATCAGACCCGCGACATGCTCGGCTCGGATGCGTGGTACGGCGGCTTCTGGAACAGGACCGGCGGTCACGTCAATCCGCTGGCGCTGGCGCGAGGCCTTGCGCGGACCGTGCTCGGCCTCGGCGCGCGAATCTATGCCCGCTCGACTGCGACGAGTTTCGAGCGCCGCGGCGATCGCTGGGTGGTGAAGACGGAAAAGGGTGAAATCTCCGGCCGCGCGCTGGTGGTCGCCACCAATGCCTATAGCGGCGAGTTCGCGAAATCGCTGGTGCCGGAGATCGCGACCGAGGTGATGCCGGTGCTGTCGTGGCAGATGGCGACGCAGCCGCTGTCGGACAATGTCCGCAAGACCATCATTCCCGGCCGGCAGGCGATGTCGGACACCCATGGCGAGCTGTATTTCGCGCGCTACGACGCCCGCAACCGCCTCGTCACCGGCGGTGCCGTGCTCGGTCCGGGCGACAAGACCGGGCGGCTGAAGGCGCGGGTGACCGAGCGGTTGCAGCGCTTGTGGCCGCAGATCGGCGAGGTCTCGTTCGACTATGTCTGGAACGGCTATGTCGGGATGACCGCCGATTTCCTGCCGCGCATGCACCGGCTGGGGCCGAACGCCTATGGCTGGACCGGCTGCAATGGCCGCGCGGTCGCGCTGACCATCCCGCTCGGCCGCGAATTAGCGCGCGCGGTCCAGGGCGTGCCGGAAAGCGAACTGGCGCTGCCGTTCACCGGGCCGGTGCAGTACGTGGCACATGGATTGCTGCGCAAGCTCGCGCCCTGGATGCTGGTGCTCTACCGGCGCCGCGATGCACAGGAGCTGGTCAAGGGAGATCGCTTCGAGTTGCTGCGCTGGGCGGAGTATTTCCTCGCCTCGCGCCGTTCGCGGTAAGCGCGGAGCAACGTCGCGCCATGCAGGCGAGACAAAGGGCATGGAGGGGCAAGCCGTCCGAGGTGGGGACTGGTCGGAGAACGTCGCTGGAAGAGTGGGGCCTAAGCAGGTTCGGCTGGGTGTCGCGATCACGAGGATCCCGCCGTTGGCGGATAGCGTTGTGGAAACCCCGACGCGACGCAGGCGTTATTGCCAGATGGCAACCCTGGGAGGTGGGCATGGCGAGGAAGCGCATTGGTATTCTCACGGGAGGCGGTGACGTCCCCGGCCTTAACGCGGTAATCAAGAGCGTGACTTATCGCGGCAGCGAGGACGACATCGAGGTTGTCGGTCTCCGCCGGGGCTGGGAGGCCCTCACGCACCTGAACCTCGACGACCCGTCGAGTAAGTCCCACTACATCATCCCGCTGAACCGCGAAAACACGCGCGTCATCGACCGGCGCGGCGGCACCGTGCTGCACTCGAGCCGCACCAATCCCTCCAAAATGAAGAAGTTGCCCGATCATCTCGCGGGCCGCGACTTTCCGGTTTCCCAGAGCACCAAGGGTGGCATCGCAACCACGACGTGGGACCTCACCAACGAGGTGCTCGCGAACCTCGCGGGGCTCGGTATCGAACATCTGATCGCCATCGGCGGCGACGATACTCTCAGCTACGCGGACAAGCTCAACAGGCGAGGCGTCAGGATCATTGCCATCCCGAAGACGATGGACAACGACGTCCGCAACACCGAATACTGCATCGGCTTCTCGACCGCGATCACCCGTGCCAGCGATGCCATCCAGCGCCAGCGCACCACCGTCGGCTCGCACGAGCGAATCGGCATTTTCCGCGTCTTTGGTCGCGATGCCGGCTTTACGGCGCTCTATACCGCATACGCAACCTCGATCCGATGCGCCATACCGGAGTACAAGGTCAATCTCGACAAGCTGATCCAGCTTCTCCTCGATGACAAGCACGGCAACCCAAGCAACTACGCGCTGATCGTGCTCAGCGAGGGCGCCGAGTGGGAGGGCTACAAGGTGCAGGAATTCGGCGAGCCTGACGCCTACGGTCACCGCAGGAAGGCGAGCGTGGCCGAAGCATTCGCCGACGAGATCAAGCGGCGCACCGGCGAGGAGACCATCGTCTCTGACCTCACCTACGACCTGCGGTCAGGCGATCCGGACTTCATCGACAAGCTTGTGGCGCTGACGTTCGGCAACATGGCTTACGATGCGATCCTGGAAGGCAAAACCGGCCTCATGTCGGCGCTGGTCGAGGGCCGCTACGACCTCGTGCCGATCCCCGACGCCAAGCTCGGGCCACGCAAATTGGACGTCGCAAGCGCGTACAACACCGAGCGCTACCGTCCTCTCTATTCCAACAAGCGGGGCCTGCCGATCTTTCTCAACCGCGCTTCATAGGGCGGGTGGTAACCCCATCGGGCAGGGCGAGCTATTCCAGATGCGTCGATAGCCCGTATCGACAGGCGGTGACGGAGGGGCCATAGTTCCGCAAGAAATTTGCGCAGGGAACCTGTCGCACCACACGACGTTCTTTTTCGCAAATGAGCGCGCCGTCGCCCCCGGCGCAGCGAGCGCCGAGGCGAAGGCGCTGCGCTGCGGTCGGAGGGATGCTCATGAAACTCACCATTTCGGTCATCAAGGCTGACATTGGCTCCGTCGGGGGCCACACGAAACCATCTGCGCGCATGATGGCGGCTGTCGAAGGGGAGGTCGCGAAAGCGATCGAAAACGGTCTCCTGATCGACGGTTTCGTGCGCCATACCGGCGACGATATTGCGATCGTCATGACGCACACGCGGGGCGAAGGGAGCTCTGAAGTCCACCAATTCGCCTGGAAGACGTTTCTCGCGGCCACTGCGGTTGCGAAGACCTCCGGGCTCTACGGCGCCGGCCAGGATCTTCTCGTCGACGCCCCTTCCGGAAACGTTCGTGGCGCGGGCCCGGCCGTCGCCGAACTCAGCTTCGACCACAGCCTTTCGGGCGCGAGACCCGCGGAGTCCTTCATGGTGTTCGCCGCAGACAAATGCGGCCCCGGCGCCTACAACCTGCCGCTCTATCTGGCTTTTGCCGATCCCATGTATTGCGCCGGGCTGATGCTGCCCCCGATGATCAAGGGCTTCCGTTTCCATATCATCGATATGGACAACACGGCCGGCGACAGCGTGATCGAACTCGATGCGCCCGCGGACGGCTACCACATTGCGGCGCTGCTTCGCGACAACGAGCGCTTCGGCATTGATCGCATCGTCTCGAAAACCTATGGCGAGGTCGCCGTCGCCGTTTCGGCGCAGCGCCTTCACTCCATCGCAGGCAAGTACACCGGCAAGGATGATCCGGTCGCGGTCGTCAGGAACCAGGGCATTTTCGCGGCGCCCGAAGAAATCATCTCGCCGTTCGCCAAGGCGCACTTCGTGGGCGGCGATGCGCGCGGCTCGCATGTGATGCCGCTCATGCCGGTGCCGCTCAACACCCCGGTGACGGGGATGTACTGCCTGCCGATCGTGTCCTGCGTCGGCTTCTCGATCGACCGGGACGGGAAGTTCTCGGAGTCCTATACCGATTTCTTTGACAACCTTGCGTGGGACGAGGTCCGCCAGCGCGCGCAGCGCAAGGCGATCGAGATGCGCAGCCAGGGCTGGTCCGGCGCTGCGATGCTGCCCTATTCAGAGCTGGAATATGGCGGCTTCCGCGACACGGTATCCGGATTGCTGAAGCGCTTCCGGCTGCGCGAGGAGCCCAAGCCACAAGCGGCGGAGTAGGGCCGCGCGTGCCCGGCTACACGGTTGCGGTGCCGTGCTCGCGCGCGAACGCGCCGCCGGGGATCGCTGACAGCAGCGCCTGCGTATAGGGATGCTGCGGCTTGCCGAACACCTCGGCGGTCAGCCCTTGCTCGACCACGGCGCCGTCCTTCATCACCGCGACGAGATCGCAGATCTGGGCGGCGACGCGCAGATCGTGGGTGATGAAGATGATGGAGAGGCCAAGCTGTTGCCGCAACCCGGCGAGCAGCTTCAAGACCTGCGCCTGCACCGAGACGTCGAGTGCCGAGACCGGCTCGTCCGCCACCAGCACGTCCGGCTTCAACGCCAATGCCCGGGCGAGCCCGATGCGCTGGCGCTGGCCGCCGGAGAATTCGTGTGGGTAGCGATCGCCGGCGGACGGATCGAGGCCGACCAGCTCGAACAGCTTTCGCGCTTCCGCAATCGCGGTGGCGCGGTCGGTGCCGTGCACGATCGGTCCCTGCGCCACCAGCTCGGCCGCCTTGCGGCGCGGATTGAGCGAGGCGAACGGATCCTGGAACACCATCTGGATGTGGCGGGTCTGGCGCCTGACATCGTCGCGGCCGAGCTTCGCCCAGTCCTTGCCGTCGAGCACGATCGACCCGGTATCCGGATCGATCAGCCGCACGATGCAGCGCGCGAGCGTCGATTTGCCCGAACCGGATTCGCCGACGATGCCGAGCGTCGCGCCGCGCGGCAGGTGCAGCGAGACGTTCTTGACGGCCTCCGTGATCCGCGCGCCGCGGCCGAGGAAGCCGCCGGTGCGGTAGGTCTTGGAGACGCCATCGATGGTCAGGATATCCTTGCCGGAAAGGATGCGCGGCGGCGGTGCCTTCAGCGGCGGAACGGCCGCAATCAGCTGCTTCGTGTAGGCATGCTGCGGATCGTTCAGCACCTCATCGGCCGTGCCTTGCTCGACGATCGCGCCATGCTGCATCACCACGACGCGGTCGGCGATCTCGGCGACGACGCCGAAATCATGCGTGATGAACAGCACCGCGGTCTTCTTGCGCTGCTGCAAATCGCGGATCAGCTTCAGGATCTGCGCCTGCGTCGTGACATCGAGCGCGGTGGTCGGCTCGTCGGCGATCAGAAGCTTCGGGTCGAGCGCCAGCGCCATCGCGATCATGGCGCGCTGGCGCTGGCCGCCGGACAGCTCGTGCGGATAGGCTTTTGCGGCCGCCTTGGGGTCGGGGATGCGGACGTCCTCGAGCAGCGCCAGCACCCGCGCATTGATCTCGGACTTCGACAGGCCGGTGTGGATCGCAAACATCTCGCCGATCTGGTCGCCGATTGTGCGCAGCGGATTGAGCGCGGTCATCGGCTCCTGGAAGATCATCGCAATGCCGGCTCCGCGCACATCGCGCATCTCTGCGCTATCGGCGGCGCAGAGGTCGCGGCCGTCGAACATCATCCGGCCCCGTTCGATCGTCACCTCGTTCGGCAACAGCCGCATGATGGCGTTCGCCATCATCGATTTGCCGGAGCCGGACTCGCCGACCACGCAGAGGATCTCGTTCGACGCAATTGAAAGCGAAACGTCGGACAGCGCATGCGGCCGGTCGGCGCCCTTGGGCAGGCGCACCGTCAGGGCGTCGAGCGAAAGGACCGTGTCGCTCATCGGCTCTTCAGCCTCGGATTGAGCGCATCGTTCAGGCCCTGGCCGACCAGCGACACCGCGAGCACGGTGACGAGGATCGCAATGCCGGGGATCGCCGAGACGTACCACTGCACCCGGAGCACGTCGCGGCCGAGCCCGATCAGATTGCCCCAAGAGGCGACGTTGGGATCGGACAGACGCAGGAAGGCGAGCGCGCTTTCCAAGAGGATCGCGACCGCCATCACCACGCTGGCATAGACGATGACGGGCGGCAGCGCGTTGGGCAAGATCTCGCCGAGGATGAGCTGGACGTCCTTCATGCCGAGCGTCTTGCCGGCCTGGACGAATTCGCGGTTGCGCAGCGACAGGAACTCGGCGCGGGTCAGCCGCGCCGGCGCCGGCCACGACACCACGCCGACTGCAATGGTCACCGTGGTCAGGGTCGAGCCGAACACCGCGACCAGCACCAGCAGCAGCACGAAGTTCGGCAGCGTCTGGAACGCTTCCGTGATCCGCATCAGCACATTGTCGACCCAGCCGCCGTAATAGCCGGCGAAGGCGCCGACCAGGATGCCGATCAGGATCGCGATCACGGTGGCGACGCCGCCGATCAGCAGCGAGATCCGCGCGCCGTAGAAGATCTGGGCGGCGATGTCGCGGCCGGAATTGTCGGTGCCGAGCAGGAAGCGCGGGTTGGAGAACGGCCAGATCAGCGGCCGGCCCGCGAGAGCGAGCGGATCGCGCGGATAGAGGAGACCCGCGCTGATTGCCATCGCGATGACAAGCAGCAGCAGGATCAGGCCGATCACCGCGGCCGGGCTGCGGAAGTAGCGCTTCACGGCATCCATCGTCAGCCCTCCGCCGCGATGCGCGGATCGAGCCGCGCGTAGAGCAGGTCGACGACGAAGTTCACGGATATGACGAGCAGCGCGGACACGAACACGATGCCGAGCAGGGTGTTGAGGTCGCGCTGCACCACCGATTCATAAGCGAGGCGGCCGAGGCCGGGCAGCGAGAATACGCTCTCGACCACGACCGAGCCGCCGAGCATGGTGCCGGCCTGCAATCCGATCAGCGTCACCATCGGCAGCAGCGCGTTGCGCAGCACATGGCGGGTGATGACATGGGTCTCATCCAGCCCCTTGGCGCGGGCGGTGCGGACGAAATCGAGGTTCAGCACCTCAAGCATCGAGGCGCGCATGATGCGCAGATAGATCGCGAGGAAGATCAGCCCGAGCGTCAGCGTCGGCAGCACCAGATGGGCCGCGATGTCGAGCACGCGCCAGATTCCGGTCTGGACGTTGCCGATATCCTCGAAGCCGCCCGGCGGCAGCCACTGCAGATAGACCGAGAACACCACGATCGCCATCAGCCCGAACCAGAACGAGGGCGTGGCGTAGAAGATCAGGCCGAGGGTGGAGATCATCGTGTCCGGCCAGCGGTTGACGCCACGCGCGGCGATCACGCCGAACACGAGGCCAAAGAAGAACGCGAATGACAGCGACGCCGTCATCAGCAGGATGGTCGGCGGCAGCCGTTCCAGGATCACGGTCGCCACCGGCTTGCCGTAGATCGAGGAGAAGCCGAGGTCGAGCCGGACCAGGTGCCACAGATAGTTCCCGAGCTGCGCCGGAACCGAGAGGTTCAGCCCGTAGAATTTGCGCAGCGCCTCGGCGGTCGCGGCGTCGCCGCCGCCCATCTGCGCCATCAGCGCATCGACGGTGTCGCCCGGCGCGAGCTGCAGCAGCAGGAACACGCCGATCAGGATCAGGAACAGGGTCGGGATCGAGGCGGCGAGCCGCCGCCCCGCAAGGCTCAGGATACGCATATTTTATCTATAGCGTTTTCGAACGATGTGGACACCGGTTCGGGGTGGGCACCGGCCCCTTCTTACCTCGCCCCGCTTGCGGGGAGAGGTCGGATCGCATCGCCAGATGCGATCCGGGTGAGGGGGTACAGGTCTATCGATGGAGCAATATCGTGGAGCGAGCCCCTCACCCGACCCTCTCCCCGCAAGAGCGGGGCGAGGGAGAAGAGGGCGCCACGCCTAGCGCAGATGTGGCCTCATGCGCTCAGCCAAAGATCGTGCCAGCTCGTCGAGCCCCAGCGCGGGGTGTTGGAATGGTTGCGCGCCTTGGCCGTGATCACGGTGACGAAGATCTGCTCGATCGGCATCCAGACCGGCAGCTCGGTGTTCACCTCCTTGACGAAGTCGGCATAGAGCGCCTTGCGCTTGGCCGGATCGACTTCGGTGGCGGCATCGTCGATGGTCTTGTCGACGGTCTTGTCCTCCCAGCCCCACTGGTTGGTCCACGGCGCGCCCTTGGGCTGGCCGGAGCGGTACCATACCGTGGTCGAGACCGCGGGGTCGTTGCGATACTGGTGCCAGCCGGTCGCGAGATCGAAGGCGTGCTCGTCATAGACCTGCTTGAGGAAGCCGCCGCCGTCGTTGCGCACGATGTCGACCTGGATGCCGACTTCTCCCAGCGACTGCTGGATGAAGGTCGACCACAGCGAGATGTCCTCACCCCACGGCGCGGGCAGCAGCCTCAGCGAGAAGCGGTTGCCGCCACTGGCCTTGAAACCGGCCTCATCGAGCAGCGCGATCGCCTTGGCCTTGTCATAGGGGTATTGCGGCGTGTTCGGCCCGGGATAGAAGTCGGTCGAGGTCGAGGGGATCGGGCCGGTGCCGAGCTTGGCGAAATCGCCCAGGAAATTGTCGATGAAGAAAGGCACGTTGATCGCGTGCGCAATGGCACGGCGGACCCGGATGTCGGCCAGTTCCTTGCGGCGGAAGTTGAACTCGATGGTGTTGGTGCGGGCGTTGCCCTCATTGCCCTTGGTCTGGACGATGAAGCGCTTGTCCTTGCCGAGCCGCGCCATGTCCGAGATCGTCAGACCCGAGAACGGGCTGTAGTGCAGCTCGCCGGCCTCCATCTGGGCGGCCGCGGCGGCGCGGTCGGTGATCACCTTCCAGACGATGCGGTCGAGATAGGGCGCGTTCGGCCGCCAGTAGTCCGGGTTGCGGTCGGCGATGATGTATTGCCCGCGCTCGTATTTGACGAATTTGAACGGGCCGGTGCCGACCGGCGCCAGATTGGTCGGGTTCTGCCTGATGTCGCCGCTCTCATAGAGATGCTTGGCGGAGACGTAGCCGAGGTCGGGCAGGGCCCGGAGCAACAGGTTCAGCGGCATCGGCCGCTCGTAGCGGAAGATCGCGGTCTGCGGATCGGGCGTATCGACCGACGTGAGGAACAGCTGCAGCGTCGATCCGTAGTTGAGGATCTTCTTCCACATGTTCATCGCGGTGAAGGCGACGTCCTCCGAGGTGAACGGCTTGCCGTCGTGCCAGGTGATGCCCTTGCGCAGCTTGAAGGTGACGGTCTTGCCGTCCGGCGTCGCCTCCCAGCTCTCGGCGAGCACGCCGACCGGCTGGCCGTTGGCGTCGAGGTCGACCAGATTCTCCTGGATCTTGCCGCCGATGATGTAGACGCCGGTCGAGGCCTGGATGCTGGGATTGAGCTGGCGCTGCTCGGCACCGTAATGGACGTTGAACACGCCGCCCTTGCGCGGGGTTTCCTGCGCGAATGCCCGCATCGGATTGATGACATTGGCCGCAATCGCGGCCGAGGTCAGAAGGGCCGTGCGGCGGTTGATCTCAAGGCGGCTCAAATCCATACGCGGGTCTCCGGTACTTACATAATGGCTTGCATCGGGCGGTCGGCCGATCGGTCGTGGCGCCCCTTTGCGATGTTACGATGGAATGGGAACCCGAGTCATTTTCTAATGCCTCGGCCTTTTGGAGGATCGTTTCCGAAACCTGAAGTGGCCTGCCGCAGCGCTTCGCAACCCGGATCGGGCGCCGCATTGTCGCAGTTTGGGCCGCGCGAGTTGCGTCTGGTGATTCTCTCGAAGGGACGTTTCGGGAGCGCCGAAGCCGCGCAAACCCTGTAATTTTAGGGGTCGGAAGCGCCTTGACTTGAAAAAACACTGGAAAAAACCCTGATTCGGAGGCTGTCCACAGCGATATTGTGGTGGGGAGTGCAGAAAACACTGTTTTTCTCGGCGTTTTCCGCCATATCGTGCCCACTCCAGAATCAATGGAGCAACCATGGCTACCCAACTGTCGAAGTCGCAAGTGATCGAGAAGATCGCGACCACCACCGAACTCTCCAAGCGCGACGTCAAGAACGTTTTGGACTCGCTTGTCGATGTCGGCCACAAGGAGCTGAAGAAGGCCGGGGTGTTCCTCGTCCCCGGCTTCGCGAAGTTCGTTGTGGTCAAGAAGCCTGCGACCAAGGCGCGCAAGGGCACCAACCCCTTCACCGGCGAAGAGATGATGTTCAAGGCCAAGCCGGCCCGGAAGATCGTCCGCGCACGGCCGGTCAAGGCCGCCAAGGACGCGGTTTAAGATGAAAGGCCTCCGGTAACGGAGGCCTTTTGCTTTTGAGCCGTCGCTTCCTGCCGTTGGTTGCCAGCCCGCGTTTTCCAGCGAGTGGACACCGGTTCGCGTGAAGAAAACGCGCCAAAGCAGAATCTGGAGCTCCGGACCGGGTTGAACCGGGACCGGGGCTCTAGACCACCGGCGACCGGCCACCATCGACATTGATGGCGGTGCCGGTGATGTAGGAGCCTTGCTCCGAGGCCAGGAAGCAGGCGAGGTTGGCGAACTCCTCCGCCGTGCCGATGCGGCCGAGCGGCGTGCCCTTGGCAAGGCCCTTGGCGAATTCCCCGAAATCCGTGCTCGGCGCCTGGGCGGCATGCCGCTTGACCCATTGATCGCTCATGATCAGGCCGACCAGTAGCGCATTCACCAGGATGTTGTGCTCGCCGCCTTCATTGGCCATCACCTTGGTCAATGCCATGCCGGCCGCGCGCGACACCGAGGTCGGTGCGGAATTGCCGGCCGGCGCCTTGGCGAAGGTGTTGAGCACGTTGATGATGCGGCCCCATTTGCGCTGCTTCATGCCCGGCCACACCAGCCGGCTGAAACGGATCGCGGCGAACAGTTTCAGGTCGAGGTCTTCCTGCCAGGCCTCGTCGCTGATGCTCTCGAACGCCAGCGTGCGCGCCGTGCCGGCGTTGTTGACGAGAACGTCGATCTTGCCGAGATCGGCAACGATCTGGTCGTGGGCCTTGGTGATATCGGCGGCCTTCGCGACGTCGCAGACGTAGTCGCGCACCACAAGGCCGTCCCTGGCGAGCGCTTCGCGCGCCGCAGCGAGGTCGGCCGCGCCGCGGGCGAGGATCGCGACCCTGGCGCCGGATTCGGCAAACCGCCGCGCCACCGCGATCCCGATGCCCTTGCTGCCGCCGGTGACCACCGCGACGCGGTCCTTCATCGATAGGTTCATTGTTGTTCTCCCTGGGGCTGGCCCGGAGAGGACGCTATCAAACCGACAGCGCGACCAACAAGGTCATGCAGAGCAGGTGTGCTGTGACAATCAGCGCGAGATGCAGCGGGCCGGACATCGGAGATCTCCATGGTGGTGCACATCTATTTGTCGTTAGGCGAGCACCGTCGCCTGACTCCCTCCCCCTGAAAGGTAGGGCAATCGCATATGGCCGTTTGAGGCGATCGGAGTTCCCACAAAACTCGTCATGCCCGGGCTTGTCCCGGGCATCCACGTCTTCGTTTCCACGCGAAGAAAAGACGTGGATGGCCGGGACAAGCCCGGCCATGACGGCACGGAAGAGTCGGTTCATTCCATATGCGAT
>NZ_JADYVV010000103.1:0-22190 GCF_020194035.1 Bradyrhizobium sp. BRP56 | reverse complement strand
ACCTTCGCCTTGAATGCCGGAGAATGCGTCCGGCGGCTCTTCTTCGTCATCTTCGCTCCTGATTCGCAGCAAGAATCCTCGCCGCTGTCAGGCAGAAAATCCACTCAAGCTACTGTCCGAATTTGCGAGGCCAGCTCTCTCATCGCCGAGGTGATGGTGCTGCACGACCGGCCGGGCTTCGCGCCCTACGTCGAACGCCTGGAGCGGGAGCTTGCCGCTATGCAGTCGAAGGATGACGTGATGACACGCGCGCGGCGGCGGCTTGCTGCCCGCGGCGCAAACGATAACGGCAAGTCCAAGGTAGCTGCGTGAACAACAGCCCCGCGTCGCCCGCCAAATATCTGCAGCGCGACCTTTAGTGTCACGCCCGAAAAATCTCACTACTCATCACACACTACGAACGGAGGAATTGTGTGCAGCCACAACTCAATTTCCACCACAACTTCAGAGAGCCGGTCAAGATCCCCGGCTCGTTCAACCTGTATTACGATCCGGTTCAGGTCGACCGGCAACTGACTAAGCTTCTGATCGAGGGAGACCCGGAATATGAAAATCCTCGCCACTCATTCGCCGCTCGGTGCTGACGTTGCCCTTGCGGACGTCGAAGTCTGCGAAGGGGTGAAGTTGTTCGGCGTGCGCATTGTGCGTGCGGCCGATGGATCGCATCGAGCTTACGCGCGCGGGGCTGCGCTTTCGCCCGCGATGGTCGAATCAATTTCATCTCTCGTTTTAGAGGGCGATTGCCAACATGCGGGCCACGCTTAAGCGCATTATCCACCTTCGTCGCAGCCTTATTGCTTACGGATACCGTCCCGTCGCGTGTAGTGGCAAAGCCGCTGTCATGGGTAACTGGCAGCGCTCGCGGTGGTCCGCTGCGCAAATGGAAGGCATCGCTCGCAACTATCCGGACGCCACAAATACGGGTCTGCTCTGCGGCGAACTTGTGGGGCTTGATGTCGACACGCCGGACGCTGAGACTGCCGACGCTATCCGCGCGATGGTGATGGAGTTGCCGGGGTCGGACAGAGCGCCGTATCGGATGGGCAAGGCACCGAAGACCCTGTTCGCATTCCGCGCCACCGAGCCTCGCGAGAAGCGCGCAACAGGCGCCTACCTGATCAACGGCGCCAAGTGTCAGGTCGAGGCGTTTGGTGAACGCACGCAATTCGTGGCGTTCGGAACGCATCCCGATACGGGCCGACCTTACGAATGGTTCAACGGTTCGCCGGCCGAAACACCGTTGGCCGAGCTTCCGGAAATCACACCAGAGGCGATCGACGAATTGTTGGCTCGGGCGGAGGCGTACTTCGCCGAGCGCGGGACGCTGATTAAGCCAGCCAGCAAAGCCAGTGACCGCGGCCCGGTGGTAGTCGATAGTGACCACCCGTGGGCTGACACATCAACGCCGCGCGTTGGCTAGCCTCGATGCATGGGTGCCGGAGCTTGGACTCGAAGATCTGCGCAAGTACCAGGGCGGCTTCCACGCTGTTGCATCCTTCCGCCCCTCGATCAACTCGAAGGTGAAGAAGCGAGGCCGCGCGCTGAATATCCAGCCCAGTGGTATTGTCGATTATTCGGCTGGAAACGCCGGCTACTCGCCGATCAACATGGTTTCAGTCAGCCTCAGCATGTCCGCGTCAGAGGCCGCCGAGTGGCTGCGTAAACGAGTTGGCGGCGGCGATGACACCAAGCCAGTCAGCGTTGCTCGTCTTCTTACTCAACCCGCCAGGCGTGCCGCAGCGCGTCGATCAACATCAACTTTGTCCTGAAGGGCGATTGCTGAATGCAAAATGCAATTAAAACCGACGCGTCCAATTCAACCGTTGAAGCCCGCGATGAGGAGCCTGTCGCAGCCAACGACAACAAACCCGCATCTAATCCCGGCACTTCGGTAACCGAGGATAGTGTTGCGTATATATTCGCGAGCACCTATCGAGACACGCTGCGCTTCTGCCACTCCACTGGCGCGTGGTTTGAATGGGATGGTTCGTACTGGCGCAGGAACGAAGTCGGCCTTGCGGCTCACCATGTTAGGGTGATGGCCCGCGATATGTCACAGGGCCTGTCTCCGAAGGCGCTCGCGACTATACGAAAGCGTTCATTCGCTTCAGGAGTCGAGGGGTTCGCTCGCAATGACCCAACCTTCGCCGTCACGATCGAGGCTTGGGACCGCGACCCGTTTCTGCTCGGAACGCCAGACGGCACCGTTGATCTGCGTACAGGGAAAATGCGCGCTGCCGACCCTGCAGATGGCATTACCAAACTAACGTCCACCGCGCCGTCTGCCCAGGCAGACTGTCCACTTTGGTTGCGATTTCTTCAAGACGCGACTGGCGGCGACGGTGAAATGATCCGCTTTCTGCAGCAGTGGTGCGGCTACTGCCTTACGGGCGACACGCGCGAACATGCACTTGTCTTTGTGCATGGCGACGGCGGTAATGGGAAATCGGTTTTTCTCAACACCACTAGGTATATTCTGCACGATTATGCGACTACGGCGTCAATGGACACGTTCGTTGCCAGCCGCAGTGACAGACACCCGACAGACTTGGCGATGTTGCGCGGTGCGCGTCTAGTCAGCGCCAGCGAGACAGAGGAGGGCAGGGCTTGGGCCGAGTCGCGAATAAAACAGATGACGGGCGGCGATGCGATTTCAGCGCGCTTTATGAGGCAGGACTTCTTTACGTTCCAGCCGCAATTCAAACTGTTTGTGGTTGGAAACCACCAGCCAGCACTGCATAGCGTCGACGCCGCAGCCCGGCGGCGATTCAACATCGTGCCGTTCACGCGAAAGCCGACGAAGCCGGATCGTGAACTTGAAGCAAAGCTTCGCGGTGAGGCGCCCGCCATTCTGCGGTGGATGGTTGATGGGTGCCGGGACTGGCAGCGCAATGGTTTGGTGCGACCTGCATCTATTGTTGAGGCGACCGAAACGTATTTTGCCGAGCAAGACACGTTCGGCCAGTGGCTGAAGGATGCTTGCCGAGTTGAGCCGGACAATCGTAGCATCTCAGACTTCGTCGCGGATCTGTTCAAATCGTGGACCGATTATGCTGAAGCATCTGGCGAGCGCCCCGGAAGCCAGAAGGGATTTGTCCAGTCGCTGACCAAGAGTGGCTTCAAGAAGGGGCAAAGGGTACGCGGCGGACAACTCTATATCGGACTGCAACTGCTTAGGCAGGCCGAGAAAGAACCTAGCGTGCGCGATTGAGCACGGATCGCGCACGGGAAAACGAAATGATTTCAATGGTCGGTGCTACGTGTGCGACATGTGCGCGATTTTTCCATTATAGGCGCTTCGCGCGCGCGTGTAGAGAGTCATACGTGAAAATCACGCACATCGCGCACACCGCGCACGGCGGCGGGGTCTAGCTGATCTCTCCCGCCGTTCACATAGGGACCCGCGCCCCCAGGAAAACATCTCCGAGTGCAAAATGAAAACCAAAACATGGGGCGGGGATATAGCAAATCCCTTGGATCCCGCGAGCCGCCCGAACCAGTGGCCGAGTTACGTATAACTTTTTTTGATTGTTTGATTATTCGATCGGCACGCAGATGCCGACGCACAAGACCGCAGAAGCGGTCAGGTACGCTCGTCACGAGAGACAACCAATGCAACACGCAAACGACAACGACCAACCCATAGCAGCCGACCATGTTACCGAGGTCCGCCCGCGCCCTGGCGAGCTGAACCGCATTCTACACCGCCGCTTCCCCGGTATGGGGCCGGCCCATGGCTGGCAATTGGATGCGGCGGCGAGGGCGACGTTTAATGCGGATATGTCCAAGTGGTTTGGTTTGGACGGGCGATGGCATTCAACTGCCGAGCAATATCGCCAGAGCAAAGGCAAGCGCCGCACCAAACAGGCGGCCACCCCCAACAAGCCCGGCAAGCCCGCCAGGCCAGAGCTACTGGATTGGCAGCAGGACGTGGGCGCACCGTACTCCAGGTGGTCGCATGCAGTTGCGGAGGGCGCTGAATTTCTTGCGGGCCGCACCGCCCCGGCGACAAGCGGCATTCGGCTCATGCAATTCGGTGCCGTTGAGGACGCCATGATCCGGGCAATCGACGCCAAGCGATTCCTGACGCAGGTGGCCAATGATAATGAGCCCGACATTCGCAGGAACAGGCCGCGCCGGAGGAAAATCGCGCTGGCGGCTTAAAATCCAGTTTTCGCCATAGTTGGGAACGTATCACCTTGAAGACCACGATTTGTGGTCTGACGTGACGTGCACTCGGCGCGCTGGCCACCACCCGGCGTCGCCACTTTTTCCCGGCCCTGAGCCGCGAAGCCGCTGCATGCGGCGTTTTATTTAACCCTCCAATCGCAATTTCCAATCCTGAAAGGAGAGCGGCCCCAATGGCCACTTGGAATCACGTGCTCGACGCGATCGAGCGTCATCTTGATTTCCCGCGCTCGCGAAGCACCGGAATCGCCAGGCGTTTGCAGGAAGCCGGAATCTTGCCTTCCGGCGCACCGGGCGTTGCGCCTGAGCTAGACGAGGACAATGTTCTCGACCTCGTTGTTGCGCTCGCCTCTGACACCGAGTTGCACACCGCTGTTGACGCGGTCCGCGCCTACCACGCGATGACACCCGGTAGTGTCAACCTGGATGGGGCCCCGCAGTCGATTCCCAACGCGCCGATCGCTGTTGCGATTTTGGTCGAGGACGCACGCACTGGCGTCGCGGAGGCGCGAAAATCTCAGGTTGCCGTATCCTGCAATTGTAGAGCCGTCGCGATTCACAAACCTGATGGGTCGGTCAGTCGCTTCAGTCAGCCGGGCGCTCATTGCGCTCACTGGCAATCCAATGGCCATCACAAGTCAGTCACCATCAACGTCGCCGCTGTGGCCGGTATCATTGATGCATTGTTTGGAAAGGTTGTTGCCTAATGGCTCCGTTGAAGACGAAGACCACCGACGAATTCCGCGTCCCCAGCCTCGCGGAGGCCGACAGCTCGTACGCCGACCTGATCGCGAAACGCGTGGAATTGGAGCAGAGAGACTCTAAGCTCAACAGCGAGCGCTCGAAACTGCGCGGTAAGATCGAGGCGGGCAGGGCGGCTTTTGGGAAACATATCTCGCCCGGCGTGGCCGCGCTGCTTGGTGACGATCCTACTGACAGCATTGCCGATCTGTCGCGGCAGCTCCGCGAAGTCACCACGGAGATAGCAAACATCGAGTCAGCGCGGGAGGTCCTGCATAGGCGCACAGACGAAGCGCGGAACGTAGCCTCCAAGCTCGTGTGCTTCACCGTGATGCCAGAGTACCAGCGCCGTTTGGGTGCGGTATGTGAGGCCGCTCGCGCGTTGGAAGCAGCCAAGCCCGAGAAAAGCACGACGCGCTGCTGGACGATCTGGAGCGCGAGGATGTGCGCCTCGGTTATCTGCGGCCAGTGCGCGCGCACTTCTTGGGCGATCGGCGCGAAGGCCGCGCTTTTTACTTTTTGAAGGAAGTGAAGGAGGCGGGCCACAATGTCTAAGGGATCCGAACGCACTTCCGATGT
The DNA here is from genome assembly GCF_020194035.1 of Bradyrhizobium sp. BRP56. Taxonomy (NCBI): domain Bacteria; kingdom Pseudomonadati; phylum Pseudomonadota; class Alphaproteobacteria; order Hyphomicrobiales; family Nitrobacteraceae; genus Bradyrhizobium; species Bradyrhizobium sp. BRP56. The sequence continues at coordinate 16,682 of NZ_JADYVV010000103.1, read as the reverse complement.
GGCCGACCGAAAGCCAGTTCGGCGCCGTGTAAAGATGCCTGGCGAAAGCCGACACTCCGAGTGCTCGGACTCACCAGCCGTGATTGCGCGCAAGTTGATGCAAGCGAAACGCGAGAAACGATTGCGGGTGACGCAACGCAATGGCTGAAACCATCTCAGGATTCGCGATTTCCTGGAATCGGCCGGCCATCATCGCGGGGCTCTTCGAGGAACGCTTCGCGCGCGGCGCATTCGACAAGCACATCGCGCAAAATCCAGACGTCGCCGCGCTTTGCAGTCATGATGTCAGCAGGCCTCTGGGGCGCATCAGCAACGGCACCCTCAAACTACGTTCGGATAACGTCGGACTCTACTACTCGTTAGAGCCGCATCCTGATGCGCCTTTAGGGCAGGAGGCCTTGGCACTGTCAACGAGGTGAGCGTGTCGTTTACTCCACTTGTCGAGGAGTGGGACGACGGTGGCGACATTCCGAAGCGCCTCATCACCGAGGCCAAACTTTTCGAGATCAGCTTGGTCCTGTGGGGAGCCTACGGCAAGGACACCTCAGCTCAGATCAGTCGAGCATCCAGCAACAACCAGGCAGCACGACGGCGCGTTGAAGCGAAGATGCGGGCCCGCGGCATCCTTTAAGCGCAGGGGGAGGGGTGGGTCAGATCCCTCCCACTGCCGCCACTAGCTACCGGCGGCCCCCCATTTCACGCGCATCTGCAATTCGGACCCCCAGGGGCAAAATGCCACGACCAAGAAAGCCGGCCGCCAAGGCGCTGGTTGAAGGCCGGCACATCATCAATGCTGGCCGCTATAAACGCAACGATCCAACCGGTGCCGAAATCGGCGCTCCACCCACTTGGCTAAACGAGCAACAGGCCAATGCATGGCGTGAATTCGCCAGCGAGTTGCCATGGCTCAATGCATCTCACCGTTGTCTTGTCTCCATCGCATCAGTCTTGCGCGCTCGCCTGCAAAGCGGCGCGGAGATGGGTACAAAATCGCTCAGCCTACTGAGGCTGTGCCTAAGCAGTATGGGCGCGACACCGGCCGATGCGAGCAAGATCAGTTGGGCGCCGGCAGAGGAGGCGGACGATTTACTTGACTAAAACTCACGGACACTCCGGCAGAGCTAGTAGGTTATCGTTGTAGTAGCCGTCAGCGTGAGTTCGAACATATTTTCCGTTCGGGCCGCTAACGACGCCAACGTCCGCGCGCTTACCGCCGACCAACGTAAAGAATGTATTGGTCCCGTTCTCGATCGATCGAATGACCTCCGATCTCGGCCACACCAACCACACGCCTCCGAATGCGACATACTGGCAATTGCTGGCGTCGAAGGGGGATGCTGGCGCCACGGGCTCAACCGGTGCTGCGGGGGCCAACGCCCCCACGTATGGCGGCACTTCGACCACGTCGCTCGCTATCGGCACCGGATCCAAAGCGTTCACCACGCAGGCCGGCCTCGCCTATCAGAATGGCGCTCGCGTGCGGGCTAGCTCGGCGGCGAACACGGCGAATTGGATGGAAGGCCTCGTCACCTACAGCGGCACGACGCTGACCATGACGTCCGACAAGACCGGCGGCAGCGGCACGCTCGCGGACTGGAACTTCAACGTGGTGGGCCAGCCTGGGGCTGGTGATCTGTCGAGCGCCAACAATCTGTCGGACGTGGCGAGTGCTCAAACGTCACGTGGCAATCTCGGGGTTCTGTCTCCGCCGCAAGGTCGCCTGACCCTGGTGAGCGCAACGCCCGTGATGACGACGACGCAGAGCGCCAAAACGACGCTGTACTATGCGCTCTACAACGGCAATCAGGTGCCAATCTATGACGGCACCAAACTCACGATGACGACATTTGCCGAGTTGTCGATCGCGACGACCGACATCACCAAGAACCCCGCGGCGATCGGCGCCAGCAAGGTCAATGACTGGTTTGTCTGGAACGACAGCGGTACGCTGCGGCTGCCTCACGGTCCCGACTGGACAAGCGACACGGTGCGCTCGGCTGGAACGGCGTTGGGCCAGGTCAATGGTATCTGGCTCAACAATCAAGCCATCACCAATGGGCCGGCAGCGTGGCGCGGAGGCACCACGCGCAGCAATGCATCGTCGCAACTTGATTGGATTCTTGGCGGTTCGGGGTCTGGCGGTGTGGCTGGGTACCTCGGCGTGTGGAATGCCTATAACCGCGTGACGGCATCCGCAGCGGCGATCGATAGCGGCCTCGCATACACCTATTCCAGCGCGACCGTGAGGCAGGCGAGAGCGTCCGCAGGCAATCAGGTGTCGGCTGTATTCGGGCTGGCCGAAGATGCGACGCAGATTTCGTATGCATCACGCATTGGTCTGGTCACGAACTCAGCAGCCGCGGTTTCCGGTATTGGCGTGGATGCGACCAACGTTTTCATTGGTCAGGGGGTTCTTGCAGGCGGACGAATACTACTCAGGTCGGTGGAGCAGCCGCGTACGCGGCTCCGCCACTATTGGGTTTGCACGTGTTCTCAGCCAACGAACAGGGCGATGGCACCAACGCCAACAACATCAACGTGGCAGGTCAGAACGCGCTTAGCGTCCTGGCGAGGATGTAAGATCGGTGCCACCCGTATGGCCTGCGGACGCGCGTCGCGACAAGCCATTCTTTTGTCGGAGTCGCGCACTACTTTTCATTTTTGAAAAATGGAGAAGTAAGGTGGCAATTGGGACAGTGAAGTGGTTCAACCCAACAAAGGGGTATGGGTTCATTCAACCGGATTCCGGCGGCAATGACGTCTTTGTCCACATCTCCGCGGTTGAGAAGGCTGGTTTTACTTCGCTCGCAGAGGGCGCAAAAGTCAGCTTCGACATCGTGAAAAATCGCGGAAAGGAGTCGGCGGAAAATCTACGAATCGAGTGATGCACCACCCATTGTGTTGCTCAACAGAAAGGCCGCAGTGGTACGCCGCTGCGGGCGGCCGAGGAGATCGATCGGAATCGGCCGATGGATAAGGCGCTATTGTTCGCGTGGGCGTGCGCTCTAATCCTCTTGGTACTGTTCGTCGCGCTGTACCTTCCTTGGTAGTAAGTTGCCGATGGCGACTCGCCACGGCGCTGCCTGCGATCCGAGACTGATTGCCAAGTCACCGCCCACAATCCTGGTAGTTGCTCTAGGGCATTCGTCCGGAGGATACGTTGCCCGGTCAGCTTCTCCCTCCCTTGAGGCTGACCGGGCGAAGTTAGTGGCGCGCGCGATAGGGACAGCGCTTTATCGGTCCACCCCAAAGCACCGAGTCACGTGGCCGCTAACGTTCCCGCTGTTTAGGTCGCGCGGCTGCCACCGTGAGCCCGGTGTGATCCTTGAGGCTATCGATTACCTTGAGCGCGGCTTCGAGTTCATCTCGAAGACGCTTCGTAATCCGCAGAATGCCGCTCGCGAGCTCCTCGCGGCTGATTTCTGCACCGTGAGCAACTTTTTCTTCGAGGTCGCGTATAGCTTCGTCGATCTTGTGCAGCGAGAATGTGCTAGGCATCATCCGGCTCCGTCCTGATTAAGGGGCCGGCATCCGCCGACCCGCAGCGTAAAAATGCGTCCGCTACACGGTTTAGTAAAGCGGGTGGTGTTGCGGGAAAATCTGTCCCCATCTCGCGTCTGAGCGCCTCGAATTCGGATAAGGTCGAAAGAGGGCAATCCGCCACCGCGTCCATTTTTGAGCAGATAACTTCAACCCGGGATCGCCAATCGGCCAGCTGTTCTTCAGTTCGCTGTGGCGCGTACGTGTCTTCTGCCGGTGTATGGCTTGGCCTACGGACGTAGTCCGTGAATGCTTGGATTGCCGCTACCACTTCGGTCCTAGGCACGGCGGTTACTCCTATGAGCGGAGCCAGCTCGAACATTTGCAGGCCGAGCACTTTGATATGGCATGCACGCGGGGGCGCGACAACCCACTGGTACTGGTAGGTGCTTCCAGTCCTTCTCAGCGATACTCCTTGGTGGCACCAGGGGGGAATTTTGGGCCCCTCGGGAGCAAAGGTGGCCAGCCCTGCCAATCCAAGGGGCGAAGGCTGGCCACCATCGCTTGCGACGTCACCACACAGGGTAGCTACAGGCCAATGGATGCACATATTCGAGCAGCAAATCACGTCCCTGCGGTCCCAAGCGCTTGCGGTGTTTGCAGCCAATCAGGCCAGCGCGGCCGATCAGTCTTTGAGCCAAGCAGATCGCCAAATCGCGACGTCTAATGCCGAGGAGGCTCGACAGCTTGAAACCCAACCTCGGGCCGAAGGAGGCGCGGAAGATCGCTGCACGCATACGCGCTCTTCTAGGAGAGCCGCGTGTGTGCCAACCGGTTCGGGTGGCATGCCTGTGAGACTTTCGCCAGCGCGCCCGCGCTGCTTGCGGTGTGCGGGTTAGTCATAAAAGGCACTGGGTGCGCTCGCGATAGCTGACGAAAGGGTGACGGACTGTCTTGCTTCAATCACGACCGACAGGCTGCCAGGACTCCAAGTCAGTCTCCGAAAGAGAGACCCCAGCACGGGCAGCATGCTGGGGCGAGACGTTGGGCTGACGCGAGCCAGAAATCGAGCCACGACTCGATCATTATGACCGTGTAAATGTAGAGCAGCATCACGCACCGGTCAAAATCGCACTGCATGACAGTAATCGGCGGTAGGATCTTCGTTCGCGCTTTGAGGTGCAATCCGAGCAAACGCGAGAAAACGGCAGTTGCTAATCGCGCATAAGCAAATCTCACGTCCTGAAAAACGACCAAGTTGCTATCGCAACCAAAGGCTGTCCACCGGAAAGAGACGGCTTCGCTCTCCGCAAATGTCCGGTGGTTGGCTAGGTGCGAGAGGTTTTACATCAAGCGACGTAAGGAGATTTGGGAGCAGGTGCAGGCAGAAATGGCCGTTGGAGAAAGTGCGAGAATTTCTCGCACTTTATCGAAGCCGAAACGGGCCGAGGGAATAAACAATTCGCATCTGCAGCAGGCCATCTCCACTGGTGCCGGTGCGGCGAGTCTCCGCGCCGTAGCCGATTGGAACGAGCGCAAATCGTTTGACGAGCGCCGCCGCGCTGGCGGCCCTGAAGCTCCGTGTCGGGATGCGCAGGGCGGCCGGAAGGAAAAAGCGTTAGCTCGCGGAAGGGGGGTCTTAGCCGTGGAGGCCGTCGCTAGTGGGGATCACGGGCACTCAGCCAGTGAAAGAAGATTGTCTGGCTGAACGCCGTCCGCCGTTGTCTTGATGTATTTGTGCCCGTTGTGTTCGGCCACGACCACGCCAGCCATGAGTCCGTCTTCTTCGACATAGAACTCCCATTCGCCGCTTTCAATGTCTCTGATCGTCTGAACGACAGACTGCTTCCATTGACTTCCGTTTGAATATTCACCTCCGACACTTTCAATCCTCTCGTGGGGATTCATCCTGTCGGTCTTATTGATGCAGCGAACGCGTGCGAGTTTAACCACAGGGCTCTCTCCTTCGTGCTGCAAAGGCTGGGTGACCAGTTTAGCGTTCAGTGGCGGCCCAGGCAGCCCAACCAATCCTGGTAGGGGCCCGGGAGGCTTTTCGCCGATACAACGCGAGGGCCCCCCGCGGGTTGATGCCCCCCCTCGGGGGCGGGGCGGTCAGTTTTGCAGCTCAAGGCGGTAAGGCTGACCACGGAAGTTAGTGGCGCGCGCGATAGGGACAGCGCTTCTTCGGTATGGAGGCGCCGAGTCACGTGGCCGCTAACTTCACCGCGGCGCGGGTGTGGCAGGGACAGCGTCGTTTCGCATGTTTCGCGACGCCGAGTCGCCCCCGCGCCCCCCCCAGGACTGTTGGGCTCAAAAGGCCGATGAGCGCCGCGAGGAACGATTCTACTGGATATGCGCGCGCATTACGCTAATTGATTTGGCCACATTTCCCCACTTAGGATTTGTGGCCGTCATCTGCATTTTTCTGATTCAGATAGTCGCACTTGCCGCCCTGGCCAGAAAATATGCTGATGAGAACATCGCGATAGCGATCGACAAAATCATCGCATCGATTTGCGACAGGTTCGGGTGGAAGTAGGGCGGCGAGATCCTATCCGTAAAAGCCAATCAAAAAACGGATAGCAAAAAACGCCCCTGCGACTACGGCTGCCGTGATGGCTATCGCGAAACCAACCCTAAAGCTTTCGCTCATCAGTTCCCCCTAGGCCGCAGGCACATCCCCTCCGAAATTGCGTCTGCGGCCTCCGCTGCGACGGTCCGCAATCATGCCGGTCACTGCGGTAGGTGTGCGACTACAAATTCTTGTAGTTGACCAGTTCGTGTTCTCTGGGCTCGAATTGCTGTCGAGCGGACCCTACGCCAGTCGCGAGCCCAATCGCCGGATGGATTGTAGCCATGACGAATGAACCGGATGATCTCATCGGACGTATTGCTGAGATCGAACTAATTGCTGAGATCGAACTAAATGAATCGGCGGCGATCTGTGTTGAGCAGATGGACGACGAAATCACGCTCGTCATTGCAAGCATTGTCGGCGTTCACTTCCAAGTGACAGTGGAGCAGGCGCTTGAGTTGTCGCGGGCCTTAGCTGTAGCTGCGGAGAATGCGGAAAAATTCCGTAAGTCAGCCAAGACGTAGCGGCTACTTCTTAATCGAGTGCTCTTGCATAAACCGCGCGGCCCTAACGCGCGCTCGCTCCATCATGTCTTCCTTCGCTTTCGCAGTGGCAAGCTCTGATTCAAGCCGCTCGAAGATCGGGAGATAGACTTCACCGCCTTGTGGCGACTGATCCATTAGGATCGCAAGACAATCCAAGCAACGCTCCAGTGTATCGACCGTGATTGGTTCGTCACTGCGGATCGCGAACCGTTTGGTCATCATTCGCCTACGCTGTCCGCGTCAATAGGGAGCTTGCTCCGCTCCCACTCCAATAACTCGGATAGAAGCCAGAACCTGGTGCGGCCACCGAGGCGCGTCGACGGTTGCGGAAAGGCCGCATCGCGCATGCGCCGGAATAGCCAAGTGTTCGATACGCTGCCGTAGCGCTCGCGAACTTGCTTGGCGTTGAGATACTGATCTGTCGCGAGGGCGTTGAGATCAACGGTCGACACGGGCGCCACCGAATCGTTGCTGCCGCCGCACGCTGGAATGGGAGTGTGGCTTTACAATAGGGCAGCACCCACATCCCTATGGACGCGCCGAAGCGCCCCGATAGGTGTGGGCAGCTAGGCCTTCGGTTTCGCCAGCCTCACACCAGGGCCGCCATCGATCGATTGACCATCTGCCAGGAAGATGGCGCCGGCAGATTCGAGGGCGGCGCGGATGGCGGCTATCGAATGACCCGGTGCCGTCGCGTCGGTCTCAACCCTCGTCACGGTGTTTCTGTGCACACCCGATTTCTCCGCAAGGTCTCGAACGGTCCAGTTCAACAAACCGCGCGCCGCCCTAATTTGTGCACTTGTCACCATGGTTAATTCCTGTATAGTGCATTTGTCACCATAGAGGTGATAGATGCACAATAAAGGAACCCGCCCAATGCTGCAAGCCGCCTCATTTCCGTCCGCTGAACGACCCACCACCCTTTCGCAGTTTCTCTACACCCATCGCCGATTGACCGACCTGGCCCGTGGGCCGCTTCCCAGCGAGATCGTTGAGGAGATGACCCACACCGCATGCGGAATTGCGGAGAGGATCCTTGAGGCGCCCGCCGCAGACTGGCGGGATCTGAGCAAGAAAGCCCTGCTGCTGCTCGACGAATTGCCCTACGAGCAGGAGTGGCTCGATCGTATGTGAATGCGGATCGAAATTTGACCCCTCAATCAGTCTATCTCGTGGGCTAACGTCTTGATTTTTCAAGTGCCGGAAAAGTGACCCCGGCGCCGATCGGCGTCGGACCCCCGCGCCGATTCACAGAAGCATGCGAAAACCATCGAGGCTCGCGGCGAAGACGTTGTCCAGCCGCATCAAGAAGCCGGATATACGTCAGTAGTTGTGGCCGTCGATCCTGATCAAGTCGGTCGTTGCAATCGGGCGGGGTCCATATGGGGTCCGGACGCCGATCGGCGTCCCAAGTGCTTGATGGGTCAATGTTCAGCGTCGATTCACAAAGATGTTGGCTGGAGATAGTCCTCGCCGCGAAAGCTGGCCGTACGCCTCACCGATGAGGAGCAGTATTTTGTCTCTGAATCTTCGGTCTATCGGCTGTTGACGGCGAAGCGCGCAGGCACATGCGCCATGCTGTCTTGGCGCGGCAATTGTCGTCATCAGGTTCTCGACAGCTTCCCCATTTAAGTTTAACAAACATACAGGGCTGATCCCCTTGGAAGAACATCCGCTGCCGATGCTCACGGTGCGTGCCTGCCGGCGCTGTAAAGGGCGGTTTGTTGCTGATTGCCCGGCATGTCAGATCGATAGCCCAGGTTCATATTTGAAGAGGACGGATGGATTTCCCCTTGACCAAGTCGGTGCATGAACAATCGGGCAGCACGGGTCCGCAAGAGAGCTCACCCGCGGCTCCGTCTGCAGCCGCGGCGACCTTTGAGCGGCAATTGAGAGAGATCAGCAGTTCAGGTGTGGGTGGTGGAGCAATGCCGGCCGCCGCTGCGCTGCAGCCGGCTCAATCAACGGAGGTTTTGATAGGGAGGCAGTGCAATCAGATCCTTTACTCCGAGGATGCTCGCCTTATCTCGGGGCTTGAGAAGGCCCTTACGAAGGGCGGGGCCGCCAAAGGCACCACCAATAACTATTTACGTGTTCTTCGCGGCTTTGGCCATTGGCTCTCCGCAAATAACAAAAAGGGCATCTCTGCTCGGCTCGACGACAAAAAATCGCTGTCTCAAGATGCGCGCGAGTTCAGCGGAGAGGGTGAGCCCTGGAAACTTCTTACAGCAATAGGTCATCTCCGAAATTCGCAGTCGACCGGCGAAGTCGTGCCGATCACACGCCACGTTGAGGTAAATCCTTATCAGCAGGACGCGGAACTCATCAAAGAGTACCAAAACGAAGTAGCGTCAGAGATGGGCAAGAGGGATGCAACCGCTCTTCGCAATTTCAGCGACTACCTGCGTGACAACAACAAGAAGGGTATTGTTGGTCGGCTTCGCGGCGAGTTGTTAAATGAAGATGTTAAGAGCTATAAGAAAGTCTCCGCTTTTCGTTCGAAAATCGGTGTCGCGCTGGATCGTCTCCGAAAATCGTCGGCCGGCGCTAAGGCGATGGATCTCGAGCGCAATATTGATCCCGAAGACGCGGCCCTGAAGGAGTCGAGGCAGGTCGGCGACGCCGCTGCGCAGCACAGTTCGTCGCAGAAAGCTGGCAGTTGGCCAGAGGAATTGCTTCCTGCGGAAGGCCATGATCAGAATTTGCTTTTGGGGCCGATGGACGAACCCGGCGCGTCGTCCTCGGCGCCGCAGCCGACTCAGTCAACTGGGATTTTGAGAGGGAGGAGGAGACGGCCTCTTTATCCCGAGGATGCTGCCCTTATTTCGGGGCTTGAGAAGGCCCTCATCAAGGGCGGGGCCGCCGAAGGCACCGCCAAGGACCATGTACGTACTCTTCTCAGCTTTGGCCAGAGGCTCTACGCAAATAACAAAGATCCCATTGCTGCTCGGCTCGACGACGAAAAGTCACTGACCGCTGATGCGCGCGAGTTGTTCGAAAAGCGTCCCGCGACACTCCATAGGGCAATAGACCATCTCAGGACCTCGCGGTCGACGGGCGGAATCGTGCCGATCGCAGGCCGCACTGAGTTGCATCCTTATCCCCAGGACGCGGCACTCATCAAAGAGTACAAAAACGAAGTAGCGACAGATGCCGGCAAGAGGGATGCAACTGCTCTTCGCAATTTCAGCGACTACCTGCGTGACAACAACAGGCCGGGCATTGCTGCTGGGCTCGGCACGTCGTTTGATGGAGATGTCGAGAGCTATAGGAAGGTCGCCGGTGCTGATTCCAGGATTGGTGCCGCACTGGCTCGTCTCCGAAAATCGCAGGCCGGCGCTGAGGCGATGGAGCACGAGCGCCATATTGATCCCGAAGAGGCGGCCCTGAGGGAGTCGAGGCGGGTCGGCGACGCCGCTGCGCAGCACATTGCGTCGCAGAAGGGTGGCAGTTGGCCAGAGGAATTGCTTCCTGCGGAAGGCCATGATCAGGATTTGCTTTTGGGGCTGATGGATGAACCCGGCCCGTCGTCCTCGGCGCCGCAGTCGGCTCAGTCAACTTGGATTGTGATAGGGAAGAGGAAGCAGCCTCTTTATTCCGTGGATGCTCCCCTTATTTCGGGGCTTGAGAGGGCCCTCATCAAGGGCGGGTTCAGCAAATCCGCTGCCGAGCAGCACGGAGGTTCCCTTCGTAGCTTTAGCCGTTGGCTTTTCGCAAAAGAAAAACCGAGCATTCGTGATCGGCTCGACAATAAGTCGCTGACCGATGGCGGTGAGGTGCTCGAGTTCACCGGAGAGGGTAATCCAAAGAGACTCGTTCAGGCAATCGACTATCTCCGGACCTTGCGGTCGACGGGCGAAGTGCCGATCTCACGACGCGCTAAGCTGAATCCTCACCCCCAGAACGTGGCCTTTATCAATCCCGAAGACACGGTACTGATGGAGCCGAGGCGCGTCGACGCCGCCGCTGCGCAGCACAGCGCGTCGCAGGAAACTGGCCGTCGGCCAGAGGAGCTTCCCGCGGAAGGCCGCGATCAGGATTTGCTTTTGGGGCTGATGGACGAACCCCGCTCGTCGTCATCTCTCGAGCCAGCCGCGCGCCATGACCAGGCACCGGATCCCGGAGAGCCCGACCGCCAGCAGTCCCCGGACGAGCCGATGGCTGCGCTTGCCAGGAGCAACCGCCTGCCAAGCGAGGAGGTCCTCATCAACGATGAGCATGACACAGCTGAGTTGAGGCCAGCGAAGAGGCAGAGGACCCTAAACAATCCGCAAGGCGTTGCCGGCGAGCGGCAGCTGAGCGAGATCGCCAATTCAGGCGGCCAGCCGACACCGGCGCCTACCCATCAACAGGGTACGTCGTCATGGGAGACGCAGCCGATGCTGCTGCGGAGCGGCTACGAAGATGTCACGGCGCCGCATGCGGTCGCGATGTACGTCGGGGGCGCCGCTGCGCAGCACAGCGCGCGGCAGCGAGCTGTCAGTCGGCCATTGGTCCTCCCGGAAGGTTACGATCAGGATCTGCGCTTAATGGTGGAAGACGGCCCATCGTGGCCCGAGGTTCCTCCTGAGCAGGCGCAGGACATAGTCCAAGCTGGGCAGGAACCTGCCCGGCCGACCGTGGAAGCAGCGCCAACGCACTCTGCCAGGGCTCGCTCAAATACCTACGGCGGTATTGAGGTGTCGTTTAATCCGAATTCGCCCGCATCATTTGAGTTGCGTGACAATGCTTGGAGCCCGGCGCCTGGCTTTCCGCCGCCGTTTGCCGGGCCGGTACCGGGGCATCACCAGGGCGCTCAACAGCTCGGCTCGCCGCAGGGGCTTTCTCCGGTGTCCGCCCACTCGGACGATGACGCTTTGGCGTGGTTGAGCGAGGAGCTTGCGCGGCAGATGCAAGAACCGGCATCACCATCAACTGCCAGGGCTCAGGATCTCTATCGTGGATTTGAGGCACTCCTTGATCCGGATGTGGCCGAGTTGGATGACAGTGCTCACTTTGCGCCAGCGCCTTCTGCCAGGGCTTGCTCAGACACCTACGGCGGTCTTGAGGTATCGTTTAATCCGAATTCGCCCACATCATTTGAGTTGCGCGACAATGCTTGGAGCCGGGCGCCTGGCTTTCCGCCGCCGTTTGCCGGGCCGGTACCGGGGCATCACCAGGGCGCTCGACAGCTCGGCTCGCCGCAGGGGCTTTCTCCGGTGTCCGCCCACTCGGACGATGACGCTTTGGCGTGGTTGAGCGAGGAGCTTGCGCGGCAGATGCAAGAACCGGCATCACCATCAACTGCCAGGGCTCAGGATCTCTATCGTGGGTTTGGGGCACTGCTTGATCCGGATGCGGCCGAGTTGGATGACAGTGCTCACTTTGCGCCAGCGCCTTCTGCCAGGGCTCGTTCAGACACCTACGACGGTCTTCCATTGGTTGATCTGACCGCGCCCGCACCGTCCCCATTGCGCGACGATATCGTGCGGCGGTTTCCGATCACCTCCTCCGATGCTCAGATCGGGGCGTTGAATCCGATAGCCTTGTCCCATAACCGCGGGCTGGTGCTCGAGGACACGGAATGGCTGGGCGACGAGCATATCCTCAGGGATTACCAGCTTCAGGAGCTGGATTTGCAGAGGAGCGATTCGGATCTCGCCGCCCGGACGCGGTTCGTAGATCCCCTCGAAGCGCTGCGGCTGCGCCTGGGCGCGGAGAGCGACGTGCTACGCGTATTCCATCGCATCGTCCATGATCGGCGTGATAACGATACAGCCGACTTCCTGTTGCTGCCAGTGAACGATGCCAGTGCTACGGACCGCGGCAGGCATTGGTCGCTGCTGTTCGTTGATCGCAGCAACCGGCAACGGCCTGTCGCCTATCACTACGATTCCTACGGGAGATACAACGAGACGCATGCAAGACAACTCGCAGAAAGGCTGAACCTCGCCCTGCAGCCCGCCGGCATGGCCCAGCAGCAGAACACTTGTGATTGCGGCGTCTTTGTCGTGGACGGCACGCGGGAGCTGGTTAGGCAATTGGCGCAAGGACGGGAGCCAGACCAGCTGAACCTCAGCAACGTCGTTGCCAATCGGCAGGCACTGCAAGCGCGACTCAGGGGTTGATGTCGCCGTGGGCGGACCCTCGCGGCGCTTCTCTTTGAGCTTGAATGACGGCTGGAAGAAGTTCACCAGCAGGCGCGCCGCGGCGTAGAGACGTGCCATCACGCGGGCCGTCTCGCCCCCGTCGAAGCGCCCGTATCCGACGAGCCGCCGGACCACCGACAGCGCGATGCGGTTGTCGGCAAGGGCGAGCGCGCGACGCTGCGCTTCGGAAAGACCGGTCAGCTGACCGGCGCCTCGAGGAGACCGAGCTTTCGCGCGGCCAGGTATCGGCCTTCGCCCGCGATGATCGTGCCATCGCTGTCGACGAGCAGCGGGTACCGTCAAGTTAACGAATTGCAGCGGCCGAGGGGTAGACGACCGGCATGCCGACCGCCCGGGACCCTCTTTATCGCCGCCATCGCTTCCCATCGGAAGTGATCAGCTATGCCGTTTGGTTGTATTTCCGGTTTCCCAGCGGCTCATGAAGAAGCTCTTGAAATCCGCCGGCACGCCGCCGCGCGTGATGATCACGGACAAGCGTTCGCACGGCGCTGCGAGGGCGAAGATGGGCTTTTTCGTCGAACATCGCCAGCACAGAGCTCTCAACAATCGGGCTGAGAATTCTCATCAGCCGACGCGGCAACGCGGCGGATCATGAAGCGTTTCAAATCGTCCCGTCAGGCTCAACGGTTTCTGTCACTTCACGTTCCAGGCATCGTAAGTGGATCCGTAATCCCCGGGAAATTGACGAAACCTCAGACTCTCTCCTCAGCAGAGGTGTATCCGCGCCTGCGCTTGGCGCGCTCCAGCCGTCCGAATGCTTCGCCCGCTTCAGCGCTGGCATCGAAAGTCTGCACCATCGTCTGGCCGGTCGTGCCGATCCGGCCCCAGTCGCGGATCAGCGAGACCCCGCCGAACAAGGTCGGTTGGATCGAAAGCAAGTAAAACCGCCGCATGTTGCGGGTGGTGTCGATGCGGCGAAGGTGAAGCGGCCCTAGCTTAAGGTTCGGCATGCATGGATTCTCGCTTCCTGTGGAAGCGAGGTCCAATGCTTTCTATGAATCGATCAGGGCCAAACGATTCATTCTCTCGCTACATCAATTGCACCAGGCGGGTGTCTTCGGACTGTGGCGATGATGTGGAGGCTCCACGGCCCGATTTGAACCCCACCGTCTCGCGGCAAAACCGAGACCGCAGTCTGAACTGATCGAGAAGCTCACTGAATCGCGCCGGAGCTAGGTCCAAGCATTGTCGATCCAGCAGCCTCAGCAAGGTTTGAAAGCTGACTAGGTGACATCGGTGCAGCCGTTGAGCGATCGACGGAGCAATTGCGGACGAACGGGAAATCGAAGTCCGGACACGGGTGAATTATGGAATGACACCCGGGCACTTCTTTGCCGGTGCTGCTGCAGAGAATCAAGCGCGCGATGTGGTCGGACATCGCCGACCTGCGTCTGGCAGCCCGACCAACCTTATGGGGTGTTGAAGAAGCGCGCGGCCTCTTAAAGGCCGCATTCTCTGTGGTAGGGCAGTATCTGAAAGCGCGTATGGCCGCGCAACCTGAGGCGAGAGGAGGATTCCGATGTTCGAGGCTAAAGACTATCGCGTGTGCTGCCATCACTTTGTCACCCCGACCGACCGCGCCGTCTACCCGGCGCAAGAGCCCTTACTAACCTACTCTGAGGCCCTCCGGCAGGTGCAGACCGAGCAGGCCAAGGGCTACATGGTGGCCTGGGTCATCGATCGCACCGGAGCAGGCGCCACCAATGAGATTGGTGGTTCGAACGCATCGGTTCGACGTTGATCGTAAGCGCAGCTCTGGCCCTTGGATTGGCGCTTGACGTCTGTTTTGATTACGGTGTGAGCCGGCACGGCTTCCACTTTTCCGACAACGTTGACGCTGGCCTCAAGCGCCTGCCTGTCGTCGAACCACTTTTTAGAGCTTGATCACATGATCGCAGCCGCGCCGAAGATCGAAGAGGCTGCAATGCCGTTTCCACGCCGAGTCACAAGCAGAAGAAACTCAACCAGGACTCGCGCTGGTCAGCGTCATCAGAAACTGTGCACGCTCGACAGGACGATCGAGCCAGTGCGTCGAGGTCTATTCCTGCATAGGAGGACGCGGCGAGGCGGCGGGAAAGTTGGAAGGTTGGGATCCAGCAAGGTCCCGATTCGCGCGCTGTACCTCGGCGGTCCCAAACACGAGGACGCAGAGAGGTCTGTTTTGGGCGCGGGATTTTGGCTGGGACACGAGCCCGTCAGAGCGTTGCCGCCGCCGCTCTGAAATGGTCGGGAAACCTTCCGATCGTGCGAGACTCTTATCTAACCTCACTTGTGATCCGCTCCCCTCGAGACTTTTGGAAGATATCCCAACTGCCGTTCCAGAGCAGCTAAGGTTCGACGGGCCGAATCCAATCTCGCAGTCGCCTCGACCAGGTCGGCCCATGTTTTATCCGACCGTGCAACCGCCGTGGAGCCGGTCTCAAACAGGTTGTTGTTGAGATGCGGGGCCGCTTCGCCTCGCAGGGCACGCTCCAAATCGAGCAGGGTGCTCGTCAGCGCTCGATGCGCGCACGCGTCCTCTCGTTCCAGGTTTTCCGCCACGTCGAGCGCCGCACGATAGTGTCGTATCGCTGCAACGACTCTGCTCTCGAGGTCGGGCTCATCGCTCATCTGCTTTTCTCTCCACGAATCTTTGAGCAATTTGTGTCGGTCTGAACGAGCAAAAATTGTAAGCGGAGCTTTTCTCCCATTTGATTGACTGGTTTCGCTTCGGCTTTCGCTCTGCGATCCTTGGCTTGTCAGAGAGCCGAGAGGAGACTGAAGGCGATGGAACAATCGGGGGAGGAAGCCGAAGCTGATGGCTTTGTGGGGAAGCTTACGCGCCGGACGCGTTCTGGATGCCGGTTATGGTCTGCGGAGATCAAGGGGCGCGCTGTTTTCGAGAGCATGAAGCCCGACGCCCGGGTATGTGATGTCGCACGGCGTTATGGTGTGAAGGCCCAGCAGTTGACGACGTGGCGCAGATTGGCGCGTGCTGGCCGGCTCGCATTGGTCACGGACGACGCGGCGGATTTCGTGTCGATCGAGCTGAGCGATCCAGTGGCGTCAGGCAAGAGCGAGGGGCCCGTCGAGATTACGATTGGCAAGGTTTCGGTCCGCCTGGATGCGGACGTGTCGGCGGTGCGGATCGCGGAGATCGTGACTGCGATCGAGCGCGGCGCATGATCATTCCGGCGCAGGGACTGCGGATTGTGCTTGCTGTGCGTCCTGTTGACTTCCGGTGCGGGCACGACGCGCTGGCCGGTCTTGTGCAAAACACGCTTGGGCTCGATCCGCATTCGGGCCTGATCGTGGTTTTTCGTTCGAAGCGCGCCGACCGGCTGAAGATTTTGCTATGGGACGGCACGGGCCTCGTTTTGGTCTACAAGCGCCTTGGCCGCGATGGTCGTTTCGAGTGGCCGCAGATCAGCGACGGCGTCATGCATCTGACGCGCGTGCAGTTCGAAGCGCTGTTTGAAGGGCTGAACTGGAAGCGAGTGGGCGAACGGATTGTCGCGACGCCAGCTGCGGCGAACTGACTCAGACCCGACAACCTGTTTCGCGCGGGGCTTTGGGATGATAGCTTGCGGATGTGCCGCCGTCCCCCATTGATCCCGCCCGTCTTGCAGCGCTGCCCGCCGATTTGCGCGCGCTCTTCCGCGCGCAGGAAGCGATGATTGAAGCCGAGCGTCGTCGCGCAGACGATGAATGCTCGGCGCGCCTTCATGTCGAGAGTGAACTGGCTGCGTCCAAAGAGAGCGTCGAACGCCTCGAACTGCTCGTGAAGGAGTACGAGAGAGCTGGCCCCGGTTGTTTGGACAGCGCCCCGCTGGATTTAAGTGGATTCCTGCCGGGTTATGCTGAACGCGGGGCTTTACGATTTTGTCGTTGCGTCGGGAGGGCGTAGCCCGACCAGAGCGACGACAAAATCGTCGGCGACGGTCATGCGGCCAT